>DASTHP010000152.1:0-19183 GCA_035718125.1 Burkholderiales bacterium
TCTTGCCGGGCATGCGGGATCGGGGGGTGCGCGGCCATTCTCGCCCCATCGGCGCGGGTCTGTAAACTGCCGCGGCGACCTGCGACCCGAGGCCTCCATGGAAAAACAGAAATTCCTCCGCGCGTTCTGGCAGTTGGCGAAGCCCTACTGGGTGTCGGAGCAGCGCGGCAAGGGACTGGCGCTGCTCGCCGCGGTGGTCGGGCTGACGCTGGGGCTGGTCTGGATCAACGTCGAGCTGAATTACTGGAATCGCGCCTTCTACGACGCGATCCAGGAGAAAAAGATCGACGACTTCTACCGCCTGCTCGGCAAGTTCACGCTACTCGCGTTCGCCTACATTGTCGCTTACGTGTACCGCGTCTACCTGCAGCAGATGCTGCAGATCGAATGGCGCACCTGGCTCAATGAGCGTTACCTGAAGGACTGGCTGCGCGACCGCGCGTATTACCGCCTGCAGCTTCTCGACCGCGGCACCGACAACCCCGACCAGCGCATCGCCGACGACCTGCGAATGTTCGTCGATGCGACGCTGTCGCTCACGCTGGGATTGCTGTCGGCGGTGGTGACGCTGCTCTCGTTCATCACCATCCTGTGGACGCTGTCGGGCGCGCTCGAGCTCTGGGGCATCTCGATCCCGGCCTACATGGTGTGGTGCGCGCTGCTCTACGCCATCGCCGGCACCTGGCTGACGCACGTCATCGGCAAGCCGCTCATCGGCCTGGAGTTCGGCCAGCAGCGCTTCGAGGCCGATTACCGCTTCGCGCTGGTGCGCTTGCGCGAGAACGCCGAAGGCATCGCGCTGTACCGCGGCGAGCACGAGGAGTTCGCCAACTTCCGCGCGCGCTTCGGCAGCGTGATCGGCAACTGGTGGGCGATCATGAAGAAGCAGAAGCAGCTGGGCTGGTTCACCAACTTCTACGGCCAGATCGCCATCATCTTCCCATTCCTGGTGGCCGCGCCGCGCTACTTCTCCGGCGCGATCTCCCTCGGCCAGTACACGCAGACGGCATCCGCGTTCGGCCAGGTGCAGAGCGCGCTGTCGTGGTTCATCGACGCCTATACGCAGTTCGCGTCGTGGAAGGCGACGGTGGATCGCCTCACCGGCTTCAGCGCGGCGCTCGAGCACGTGCGCGCCGAGGCCGGGCGGCTGGACGGCGAGCGCGCGGAGGTGACCGGCGAAGACCTGGCGCTGCAGGGCCTCGCGCTGGCGCTGCCGCAAGGCAAGCCGCTGCTCGCGGCGACCACGCTGCAGCTCAAGCGGGGAGAAGCCGTGCTCCTCTCCGGGCCGTCGGGCACGGGCAAGTCCACGTTGTTCCGCGCGCTGGCCGGCATCTGGCCCTACTGGACGGGGAAGGTCCTGCTGCCCAAGGGTGCGCGCATGCTCTTCCTGCCGCAGAAGCCCTATCTGCCTGTGGGCGCACTGAAGCATGCGGTGTGCTATCCGGCCGATGCCTCAGCGCACGAAGATGCCGCGGTAGCCGAGGTCCTCCACGCGGTCGGCCTGGGGCACCTCGCGCAGGAGCTCGCGCGGCCGGAGAACTGGGCGCAGGTCCTCTCAGGCGGCGAGCAGCAGCGCCTCGCATTCGCGCGCGCGCTGCTCAACAAGCCCGACTGGCTGTTCCTCGACGAAGCGACGGCGTCGCTCCCCGAGGACGCGCAGGCCGCGCTCTACCGCCTGCTCAAGGAGCGCCTGCCGGCGACGACGCTGGTGTCGATCGGGCATCGCGCGAGCCTCGCCGAATTCCATCCGCGCCGGCTCGCCTGGCAGGGCACGAGCCTCGCCTGAGCTATCCGAGGAGGATGCAGGTCGTGGTGGCGTGCGCGTAGAGCGCGCCCGCTGCATCCTCCAGGCGCGCTTCGGCCGTCGCGGTGCTCTTGCCGCCATGCACCACCCGGCCGATGGCGCGCAGCGTGCCGCTCTTCACGGTGACCGCGCGCACGAGGTTCAGCTTGAACTCCAGCGTGGTGTAGCCCTTGCCCTGCGGCAGCGTCGAGTGCACGGCGCAGGCCATGGCGGAATCGAGCAGCGTGGCGGCGACGCCTGCGTGTGCGGTGCCGATCGGGTTGTAGTGCTGCTCGCCGGGCGTCAACTCCCACACCGCGCGGCCCGCTTCGACCTCCGCGAGGCGCATGCCAATCAACTGCTGGATCGGCGCCGGCGGCAGCTTGCCGTCGCGTACGGCGAGCAGGAACTCCAGGCCCGACAAGCTGCGCGCGGCCTGCGCCAGGGGCATCGGATCCTGCCATTCGATGGTCAGCTTGCGATCCACGGCCGCAGGCGCCCTAGTAGAGCGGGGCGGGATTCGGCAGGGCCGGGACCGCCAGCTGCGCGACGCTCGAGCGCCCGGCGATGAAGTCCACCGCGGCGCGCGCCACCGCGTCGTCCTCGAGGATGCGGCCGTGGCCCAGGCCCTCGGTGGTCAGCAGGCGGGCGCCCGGCCAGTGTTGTGCGAGCGCCGCTCCCTGCTTCCACGGCACCTGCGTGTCGGCACGGTCGTGGATCACCAGCGCCTGCGCGCGCAGCCGCGGCGCAATGCGCGCGATCTCCAGGTCCGACCAGCGCACGCCGAAGCGCTCTTCGATCGCCGCCTGCATCGCGCGGCGCACGCGCTCCGGGATGGCAAGCCACCGGGCGAAACGTCGCGAGTAGCCGACCAGGTCCGAGGGCGGGCTCACCAGCACCGCGCGTGCGGCGGGCAAGCCGCGCGCGATGGCCAGCGCGGCGGCGGGGCCGCCCAGCGAGTGGGCGATCACCGCGTGCACGTTGGCATGCTGGCGCGCGACCGCCCCCATCACGTCCGCGAAGTCGGGCAGGCCGGTGAGCCGGCCCTCCGAGAGGCCGTGCGCCGGCTGGTCGTACGCGATGACGCGGTAGCCCGCGGCGGCGAGGTGGAAGACGAAGCGCTTCATCTGCGTCGCGCGCCCGCCCCAGCCGTGCGCGAGCAGCACCGCCGGCGCCTCGGGCGAACCCCAGCGCCACGTGGCGATGTGGCGCCCGCGATGGCGCACGAAACTCTGGCGCGCGTCGATCAGGTCGAAGAACTCGCTGCTCGGGTAGCGCGGCTTGGGCGGCGTCAGGAACAGGCGCTCGGCCCACAGGCCGGCAAGCCCGGGGGCGAGCCAGGCGGAGGTCGACAGGCCAATGCGGCGGGTCAGCGTTTCAAACAAGGAGCGAACGTTCGTGCTATTCCTGCGCGGCATCGACAGCGTTTGTGGCATGGCGGGACTCCTCTCGGGGTTAGCGGGTCGCCGCGCGCAGGCGCGGTTGCGCCGGGGCGGCGTGGCGGGCGATCAGCGCGTCGAACGCAGTCAGCGCGCGCCTGCGCGCTTCCTTGTCGCCGAGCAGTTTGCCGTGGTTATGGCTGGCGAGCACGATGCCGAGCAGCTCGAATGCGATCTGCTCGGGGTCGGTGTCCTTCTTCAGGTGGCCTTCCTCGACCGCGAGGCGCACGGCGCGCTCGGTCACACCGATGCCGCGGCGCTGCATTTCCACTGCGGCGTCGCGGATCGGGCCGGGGCGGTCGTCGTACTCGTGCGAGGCGGAAATCATGATGCAGCCGCCGGGCAGCGACGTCTGCAGCGTCCAGTCGAGCCAGTGCTCGAAGAGGGCCCGCAGGCGCGGGAGGCCCCGGTCGATCTTCAGCGCGGGCATCAGCACGACCTCGCCGTACTGCTTCGCGCCGTGCTCGAGCACGGCGAGCTGCAGGTCCTCGCGCGAGCCGAAGTGCGCGAACAGGCCCGACTTCGACATGCCCATCGCGTCCGCGAGGCTGCCGATGGTCAGGCCCTCGAGCCCCAGGCGCCGCGCGATCTTCAGCGCTTCGTCCAGGATCGCCGAGCGCGTCTGCTCACCCTTGGTCAGCTTTTCCACGGCCGCATAATAGTACGAACGTTCGTAAAAGTAAAGCGGCTGGGCCCGCTTCACGGCGGGCGGCCCGGCTAGGCCGCTCGCTTGCGTGGCAAATCAAGCACTTGCTTCAGGTACCGTCCGGTGTGGCTCGCCGCATTCGCCGCCACGGCCTCGGGCGTGCCCGCGGCCACCAGGCGCCCGCCGCCGTCGCCGCCTTCGGGGCCGAGGTCGATCACCCAGTCCGCCGTCTTGATGACGTCGAGGTTGTGCTCGATCACCACCACGGTGTTGCCGGCATCGCGCAGGCGATGCAGCACGTCCAACAGCAACTGGATGTCGTGAAAATGCAGGCCCGTGGTCGGCTCATCGAGGATGTAGAGGGTGCGCCCGGTATCGCGCTTGGAGAGCTCCAGCGACAGCTTGACGCGCTGCGCCTCGCCGCCGGAGAGCGTGGTCGCGGACTGGCCGAGCTGCATGTAGCCCAGGCCCACGTCGAGCAGCGTCTGCAGCTTGCGCGCGATCGCCGGCACGGCGCCGAAGAAGGCGTGCGCCTCGCGCACGTTCATCTGCAGCACCTCGCGGATGCTGCGCCCCTTGTACTTGATCTCGAGCGTCTCGCGGTTGTAGCGCTCGCCGTGGCAGACGTCGCAGGGCACGTAGATGTCGGGCAGGAAATGCATCTCCACCTTGATCAGGCCGTCGCCCTGGCAGGCCTCGCAGCGCCCGCCCTTCACGTTGAAGGAGAAGCGCCCGGCGTCGTAGCCGCGCGCGCGCGCTTCCGGCACGCCGGCATAGAGCTCGCGGATCGGCGCGAACAGGCCCGTGTAGGTCGCCGGATTGGAGCGCGGCGTGCGGCCGATGGGGCCCTGGTCCACGCTCACCACCTTGTCGAAGTGGTCCAGACCCGCGCTCGAGGCGTGCGGCGCGGGCTCCTCGCTGCTGCCGTGCAAGTGGCGGGCGACGGCCCGGTACAGCGTGTCGTTGATGAGGGTGGACTTGCCCGAGCCGGAGACGCCGGTGACGCACACGAACAAGCCCACCGGCAGCTCGAAGTCGACGCCCTTCAGATTGTTGCCGCTCGCGCCATGGATGCGCAGCGCGCGCTTGCCGCTGGGGCGCTTGCGCAGGCGCGGCACGCCGATGCACAGCTTTCGGCTGAGGTACTTTCCCGTAAGCGACTGCTCACTGTCCAGGATAACGTGTGGCGGCCCTTCGGCGATGACATGCCCGCCCGCTTCGCCGGCCCCCGGCCCCATGTCGACGACGTAGTCCGCCGCGAGGATCGCTTCCTCGTCGTGCTCGACCACGATCACCGAGTTGCCCAGGTCGCGGAGCCGCTTGAGGGTCTCGATGAGACGCGCGTTGTCGCGCTGGTGCAGGCCGATCGAGGGCTCGTCGAGCACGTACATCACGCCGGTCAGGCCCGAGCCGATCTGGCTCGCGAGGCGGATGCGCTGCGCCTCGCCGCCGGAGAGCGAGTCCGCCGAGCGCTCCAGGGACAGGTAGTCCAGGCCGACGTTGACGAGGAACTCCAGCCGGTTGGCGATCTCCCGCACGATCTTGTCGGCGACCGCGGCGCGGGCGCCGGGCAATTGCGCCGCGAGGCCGCGGAAGAGCTCGAGCGAGGGCCCGAGCGGCATGCAGGACATCTCGTGGATGCTCTTGCCGGCGATGCGCACGTGGCGCGCCTCGCGGCGCAGGCGCGTGCCGCCGCAGTCGGGACAGGTGCGCGTGTTGCGGTACTTGGCGAGCTCTTCCTTCACCACCACCGAGTCGGTCTCCCGGTAGCGTCGCTCGAGGTTAGGCAGCACGCCCTCGAAGGCGTGCTCCTTGACGAGTGAGCGCCCGCGCTCGCCCGGATAGGGGAAGGCGATCTTTTCCTTGCCCGAGCCGTGCAGGATCACCTGCTGCGCCTCGTCCGGCAGCGCTTCCCACGGCGCCTCGATGTCGAAGCCGTAGCGGCGGGCGAGCGCCTGCAGCATGGCGAAATAGAAATGATTGCGCCGGTCCCAGCCGCGGATCGCGCCGCTGGCGAGACTCAGGTTCGGATGCGCCACCACCCGCCTGGGGTCGAAGAACTCGATGGCGCCCAGGCCGTCGCAGCGCGGGCAGGCGCCCATCGGGTTGTTGAACGAGAACAGGCGCGGCTCGAGCTCGGCGAGCGAATAGCTGCACGCGGGGCAGGCGAAGCGCGCCGAGAACAGGTGCTCGCGGCCGCTGTCCGCCTCCACCGCGACGGCGCGCCCGTCGGCGTGGCGGAGCGCCGTCTCGAAAGACTCCGCGAGCCGCTGCTTGGCGTCGGCGCGCGCGCGCAGGCGGTCCACGACCACTTCCACCGAATGCTTGACGTTCTTCGCGATGCGCGGCGCGGAGTCCAGATCGTGCACCTTGCCGTCCACGCGCACGCGCGTGAAGCCTTGCGCGCGCAACTCTTCCAGCAGCTCCGCCTGCTCGCCCTTGCGACCCGCGACCACCGGCGCGAGCACCATGAGGCGCGTGTCCTCGGGCAGCGCGAGCACGTGATCGACCATCTGCGCGACCGACTGCGCGGCAAGGGGCAGGCCGTGGTCCGGGCAGTAGGGAGTGCCCACGCGCGCGAACAGCAGCCGCAGGTAATCGTGGATCTCGGTGACCGTGCCCACGGTCGAGCGCGGGTTGTGGCTGGTCGCCTTCTGCTCGATGGCGATGGCGGGCGAAAGGCCCTCGATCAGGTCGACGTCGGGCTTTTCCATCAACTGCAGGAACTGGCGCGCGTACGCCGAGAGCGACTCCACGTAGCGGCGCTGGCCTTCGGCATAGAGCGTGTCGAAGGCGAGCGAGGATTTGCCGGAGCCGGAGAGCCCGGTGATCACCACCAGGCGCTGCCGCGGCAGCTCCAGATTGAGGTTCTTGAGGTTGTGCGTGCGTGCGCCGCGGATGCGGATCGAGTCCATGAACGGCCGGAGTGCGAAAGGAAACTTGCTACTATAGCCAGTCAGCCGCCCTCCTTTCCAGCCTTTCTTCATCAGGGAAGCTCTGAGCAGATGCATTCCGAGCGCATGAGCTCGCAGGAGTTGCGCGCGGGCGCCTCGCTCGCGGGCATCTTCGGCCTGCGCATGCTCGGGCTGTTCCTGATCCTGCCGGTGTTCGCGGTGCACGCGCCGCAGCTCGCGGGCGGCGACAACCTGACGCTGGTCGGCGCCGCGCTGGGCGCCTACGGCCTCGCGCAGGCCGTGCTGCAGCTGCCGTTCGGCATGGCCTCCGACCGCTGGGGGCGCAAGCCCGTCATCGTTGCCGGCCTCGTGATCTTCGCCGCGGGCAGCTTCCTCGCGGCCAGCGCCACCGACATCTGGACCGCGATCGCCGGACGCACGCTGCAGGGCGCGGGCGCGATCTCTTCCGTGGTCGTGGCGCTCGCGGCCGATCTCACGCGCGAGCAGCATCGCACCAAGGTCATGGGAATGATCGGTGCGATGATCGGCTTCAGCTTCGCCCTGTCCTTGGTCGCGGCACCGGCGCTGTATCGGTGGATCGGCATGGGCGGCCTGTTCGTGCTGACCGGCGCGCTCGCGCTGGCGGCGATCGCCGTCGTGACCCTGCTGGTGCCGGAGCCCGGGCCACGTGCGCAAGCGCCCCCCGGCGGCGGCCTGCGCATGGCGCTGGTCGACAAGCAGCTGCTGCGCCTCAACTTCGGCATCTTCGTGCTGCACGCGGTGCAGATGGCGATGTTCGTGGTGGTGCCGCCGCTGCTGGTCGCGGCGGGGCTGCCCTTGCCCGAGCACTGGCAGCTCTACCTGCCGGTGGTGCTGGCGTCGTTTGCGCTCATGCTGCCGCCGGTCCTGCATGCCGACCGCCGCAATGCGGCGCGCCCCGTGATGCTCGGGGCGATCGCGCTGCTCGCCGTGTCGCAGGCGGCGCTCGTCCTCGCGGGCGCGAACCTCGTCGTCCTGGCGCTGCTGCTGCTCGCGTTCTTCGCGGCGTTCAACGTGCTCGAGGCGCTGATCCCGTCGGTGGTATCGCGCCTCGCGCCCGAGCACGCGCGCGGCGCTGCGATCGGCGTCTACAACACCACGCAGACGCTGGGGCTGTTCGTCGGCGGGCTGGCGGGGGGCTGGATCGCGGAGCGCCACGGCGCCGTCGCGGTGTTCGGCGCCTGCACGCTGCTCGTGCTGGCCTGGCTGGCGTTCGCCCGCAGCATGCGGCCGGTCAACCGGATCGGCGGCGAGTCGTTTACGATGCATACGGTGAAAGGGAGGTAGTCATGGCTTCGATCAACAAGGTCATCCTGGTAGGCAACCTGGGCGCGGACCCGGAGACGCGCTATCTGCCGAGCGGCGAGGCAGTCACCAACATTCGCGTGGCCACGACCGACCGCTGGAAGGACAAGGCCTCGGGCGAAATGAAAGAGGCCACCGAATGGCACCGCGTTGCTTTCTTCGGACGCCTGGCGGAGGTGGCCGGCGAGTACCTGAAGAAAGGCTCGCAGGTCTACGTCGAGGGCAGCCTGCGCACGCGCAAGTGGCAGGACAAGGATGGCAACGACCGCTACAGCACCGAGATCCGCGGCGACGTGATGCAGATGCTGGGTTCGCGCGCCGGCGCGGGCGAGCCGCGCAGCGAGCCGCGCGGCGCGCCTTCGGGCGGCGGCCCTGGTGAGCCGGCGAGCGAGCCCCGCGCGGCCGCAAAGAAGCCCGCCGGGAAGTTCGACGACATGGCAGACGACATCCCGTTCTGAGAAGCGCGGGCGTAGGCCGCAGGCGCCTCAGGCGCTATAATTCGCGGCGATTCAGGAACTTGGGACAAGATGCCGATCTACGAGTACCGTTGCGCCGATTGCGGCTTCCAGGAGGAGTACCTGCAGAAGCTCTCCGAGCCGCCGCTCACGGTATGCCCCTCCTGCGGCAAGCCGAAGTTCGCGAAGCTCCTGAGCGCGGCCGGGTTCCAGTTGAAGGGCAGCGGTTGGTACGCGACGGACTTCAAGGGTGGCGCGAAACCCGCGAAGGACAAGGCCGAGGCGAAGGCGGAGCCCAAGGGCGAGGCCAAGGCCGACGCCAAGGCGGATGCGAAGTCCGACGCCAAGGCGGAGTCCAAGGCCGAAGCGAAGCCGGTGGCGGCGCCGGCGTCGACCACCGATTGAGGGCCTGAAGGCCCCGACGACCCGCCCGGCGCGAGCCGGGCTTCCGTGTTGCGCAAAGGCGTGAAGAAATATCTCATTACCGGACTGCTGATCTGGATCCCGCTGGTCATCACCATCTGGGTCCTGAAGCTCATCGTCGACACGCTCGACCAGTCGCTGCTGCTGCTGCCGGAGCAATGGCGCACCGAAGGCTTCCTCGGCGTGCACATCCCGGGCCTGGGCGTGATCCTCACGCTGGTGATCGTGCTCGTGACGGGGGTGCTGGCCACCAACTTCCTCGGCGCGCGGCTGGTGCACCTGTGGCACGCGATCCTGCACCGCATCCCGGTGGTGAACTCGATCTACTCGAGCGTCAAGCAGATCTCCGACACGCTGTTTTCGTCCAGCGGCCAGGCGTTTCGCAAGGCGCTGCTGGTCGAGTGGCCGCGCCCGGGCATGTGGACCATCGCTTTCCTCACCGGCACACCGGGCGGCGACGTCGCCAACCACCTCGAGGGCGACTATGTCAGCGTGTACGTGCCGACCACGCCCAACCCCACCGGCGGCTATTTCGTCATGCTCGCGCGCAAGGACGTGATCGAGCTCGACATGACGGTGGACGAGGCGCTCAAGTACATCATTTCGATGGGCGTGGTGTCGCCAACCCGGCGCGACGCCGTCGGCCGCTGACCACGCCATGCGGACACACTACTGCGACGAGCTGTCCGCCGCCCTGATCGGCAAGCGCGTGACGCTGGCCGGCTGGGCGCACCGGCGCCGCGACCACGGCGGCGTGATCTTCATCGACCTGCGCGACCGCGGCGGCCTGGCGCAGGTGGTGTGTGACCCGGACCGCGCCGAGGCCTTCCAGGCCGCCGACCGCGTGCGCGGCGAGTACGTGCTGCGCATCAGCGGCGCGGTGCGCGCGCGGCCCGCGGGCACCGTCAACCCGAATCTCAAGTCCGGCGAGGTCGAGATCCTCGCGCACGAGGTCGAGGTCCTCAATCCCTCGGCGCCGCCGCCGTTCCAGATGGACGACGACAACCTGTCGGAAACCGTGCGCCTGGAGAACCGGGTGCTCGACCTGCGCCGCGAGCCGATGCAGCGCAACCTGCGCCTGCGCCACCGCGTGGCGCGCTCGGCGCGCGAGTATCTCGACGCGCACGGCTTCGTCGACATCGAGACGCCGATCCTCTACAAGTCCACGCCCGAGGGCGCGCGCGAGTTCCTGGTGCCCTCGCGCCTGCACGACGGCCACTTCTACGCGCTGCCGCAGAGCCCGCAGCTGTTCAAGCAGATGCTGATGATCGCGGGCTTCGACCGCTACTACCAGATCGTCAAGTGCTTCCGCGACGAGGACCTGCGTGCCGACCGGCAGCCGGAGTTCACGCAGATCGACATCGAGACCTCGTTCCTCGGCGAGGAGGCGATCCGCGCGCTGATGGAGGGCCTGGCGCGGCACCTGTTCCGGCAGGTGCTGGGCGTGGAGCTGCCCGACCCGTTCCCGGTGATGCGCTATGAGGACGCGATGCGCGATTACGGCGTGGACAAGCCGGACCTGCGCGTGCCGCTCAAGCTCACCGAGCTCACCGATGTCATGCGCGACGTGGACTTCAAGGTGTTTTCCGGGCCGGCCCATCTCGCCGGCGGGCGCGTGGCGGGGCTGCGCGTGCCTGGCGGCGGCGCGCTCACGCGTGGCGAGATCGACGCGCACACCGAATACGTGAGGTCCCTCGGCGCCAAGGGACTCGCCTGGATCAAGGTCAACGAGCGCGCCAAGGGCGCCGAGGGCCTGCAGTCGCCGATCGTGAAGAACCTGCACGCCAGGGCGCTCGCGGCGGTGCTGGAGCGCAGCGGCGCGCAGGACGGCGACCTGCTGTATTTTGCCGCGGACAGGGCGGACGCGGCCAATGCCTGCCTCGGCGCGCTGCGCCAGAAGGTGGGCCACGAGCGCGGCTTCGTGCAGGCCGGCTGGCGGCCGCTGTGGGTCATCGATTTCCCGATGTTCGAGTACGACGAGGAATCCAGGCTGTGGAAGGCGCGGCACCATCCCTTCACCAGCCCCAAGGACGGCCACGAGCAGTTCCTCGAGGCGGCGCCGGAGAAAGCCTATGCCAAGGCGTACGACATGGTGCTCAACGGCTGGGAAGTGGCCGGCGGCTCGGTGCGCATCCACCGCCAGGAGATCCAGCAGCAGGTGTTCCGCGGCCTGAAGATCTCGCCCGAGGATCAGCGGGCCAAGTTCGGCTTCCTGCTCGACGCGCTGCAGTACGGCGCGCCGCCGCACGGCGGCATCGCTTTCGGCTTCGATCGCCTGGTGGCGCTGATGGCGGGCGTCGAGGCGATCCGCGACGTCATGGCGTTTCCCAAGACGCAGCGCGGCCAGGATCTTCTGACCGGCGCGCCCTCGGCGGTGACCGAGAAGCAGCTGCGCGAGCTGCACATCCGGCTGCGCAATTCCCCGCAGTGACGCGCGTTGTCGCGCTGCTCCTCGCCTTCGCGACGGCGGCCTGCGCGGGCGAGATCGGCGTCGCCGACCTGCCGCCGGAGGCGCGCGACACGCTCGCGCTCATCCGGACAGGCGGGCCTTTCCCCTATCCGCAGGACGGCAGGACGTTCGGCAACCGCGAGCAGCGGCTGCCGCTGCGCGAGCGCGGTTACTATCGCGAGTACACGGTGCGCACGCCGGGCGCGCGCGATCGCGGGGCGCGGCGCATCGTCGCGGGCAACGGCGGCGAGTACTACTACACGGCGGACCACTACCGCACTTTCCGGCGCATACGCGAGTGATCCATGGGCAAGCTGGTTCAAGCACTGAATGATGCGGCGCGGTCCGGCGTCTACCGCGTCCCGCGCCCCGACGAAGCGCTGGACGCGGTGCGCGGCGCGCGCCTCGATCTCGCGCGCGTCGACCTGGCGGGGGCCGCCGGCAAGGAGGCGCTGCTCGAGCGCCTGGCGCAGGCGCTCGGTTTTCCCGACTGGTTCGGGGACAACTGGGATGCGCTGGAGGATTGCCTCACGGACCTGTCCTGGCGCGCCGGCAGCGGCCACGCGATCCTGCTCGAGCGCCATGGCGAGCTGGCGCTGGACGATTTGGGCATGCTGATCGAGGTGCTGGGCGCGGCCGCGGAGCACTGGGCGGGGCGCGGCCGGCCGTTCTTTGCGGTGTTTGTCGACCCGGAGGCCGTTCTCGCGCTGCCCGAGCTCGTCAGGCGCAAGAACGCATGACGCCCGCGCTTCTCGCCGGGGGGTGCGGGGGGGCCGGGAAGGCCCCGCGCGCCTCTAGCGGACGGGGCCCGGCCCCCCTGCTCCCATGACGCCGAAGCTGCCCGTTTCGGTGCTGGTGGTCGTGCACACCGACGCGCTCGACGTGCTGCTGCTCGAGCGCGCGAGCCGCCCCGGCTACTGGCAGTCCGTCACCGGCTCGCTGGACCGGCTCGAGGAGCCGCTCGCCGACGCAGCACGCCGGGAGCTTCAGGAGGAGACTGGAATCGCCGCGGCGGCCGGCCGGCTCGACGCCTGGAACGTGGTCAACGTCTTCGAGATCTTTGCAGAGTGGCGGCACCGCTTTGCGGCAGGCACCACGCACAACACCGAGCACGTATTCGGCTTCCGGCTGCCGGGCCGCCTGCCTGTCGTCCTGGATGCGCAGGAGCACACCGCGTACGCATGGCGGCCGTGGCGCGAAGCCGCGGACCAGTGCTTCTCCTGGTCGAACCAGGATGCCATCCGCATGCTGCCGGCGAGGAGCGCGCCCGCATGACGGAGTCGCTGCGCGTGGTGACGCTCAACATCCACAAGGGGCTGTCGCAGTTCAACCGCCGCGTCGTGATCCACGAGTTGCGCGAAGGCCTGCGCGTGCTTGGACCCGACCTGGTGTTCCTGCAGGAGGTCCAGGGCCTCAACGAGCGCCACGCGGTGCGCTTCCCCGCCTGGCCGAACGCGCCGCAGCACGAGTTCCTCGCGCCCGCGGACTGGCATCATGCCTATGGGCGCAACCGGGAGCATCATCACGGCCACTATGGCAACGCGATCCTGTCGCGCTTTCGCATCGTCTCGATGGAAAACGAGGATGTGTCCGATCATCGCTACGAGCGGCGCGGCCTGCTGCACTGCGTGGTGGCGGTGCCGGGGTGGCGGCGCAACCTGCACTGCGTCTGCGTGCACCTTTCGCTGCACGAGCGCGGCCGCCGCCGCCAGCTCGATGCCCTGGTGGCGCGCCTCGATGCGCTGGCCGGGCGCGACCTGCCGATCCTGGTGGCGGGCGACTTCAACGATTGGCGCCAGCGCGCCACGCGCGTGCTGCAGGAGCGGCTGGCGATGACCGAAGTCACCTCGGCCTACGGGCGCCGGCCGGCGCGCACCTTCCCGAGCCTCATGCCGGTGCTGCGCCTGGACCGGATCTACGTGCGCGGCTTCAGCGTGGTCGAGGCAGCCGTGCACCGTGGCCCGCCGTGGTCGATGCTTTCGGACCACCTGGCGCTCGGCGCACAACTCAAGCCCGTGTAGCGCCATGCAATACCTCGACGGGAACCGCCTGAAGCTGCTGTGCAACGGCGAGCAGTACTTCCCGGCGCTCGTCGAGGCGATCGACGCCGCCAAGGCCGAGCTGTTCCTCGAGACCTACATTTACGCCGATGACGAGACCGGCAGCCTGGTCGCCGACGCGCTGGCGCGCGCCGCCGCGCGCGGCGTGGCCGTGCACCTGCTGATCGACGGCTTCGGCGCGCGCGACTTCGCGCCGCGGTTCCGACGCATGTTGCACGAGGCGGGCGCGCAGGTCCTGGTGTTCCGTCCCGACATCAACCCGTGGAGTCTGCGGCGCAATCGCCTGCGCCGCATGCACCGCAAGCTCGCGTGCGTGGACGGGCGCCTGGCCTTCGTCGGCGGAATCAACGTGATCGACGATTTCGACGCGCCGGACGACACGACGCCGCGGCACGACTACGCGGTGCGCGCCGAAGGCCCGATCGCGGCGGAGGTGCGCGCGGCGGCGGCGCGGCTCTGGTCGCGCGTCGCGGTGACGGCGGGCCACGGCCGTGTGCTGCGGGCAGTGCCGGCGGCGCCGGCGCCGTTCGCGCCGGGCCAGCGCGCGGCCCTGGTGATCCGGGACAGCCTGCGCCACCGGCGCGACATCGAGGACGCGTACCTCGAGCTGATCGACGCCGCGCGCGAGGAAATCGTCATCGCCAACGCGTACTTCTTCCCGGGGCGGCGCTTCCGGCACGCGCTGGTGGGTGCGGCGCAGCGGGGCGTGAAGGTGGTGCTGCTGCTGCAAGGCCTGGTCGAGTACGTCCTGCCGCACTACGCCTCGCGCGCACTCTTTGGCTCGCTGCTCGAGGCCGGCATCCGCATCGAGGAGTACCGCCACAGCTTCCTGCACGCGAAGGTGGCGGTGTTCGATTGCCGCCGGGCGAGCGTGGGTTCGTCCAACATCGACCCCTTCAGCCTGCTGCTCGCGCGGGAAGCGAACGTGTTCGTGGACGATGCGGCCTTCGCGGGCGAGCTGCGCGCGAGCCTGGAGGACGCGATCCGCGAGGGGGCGCGCACGCTGCCGCAGCAGGCCTGGCGGCGCCGGCCGCTGTGGCGCCGGGCCTGGAATTGGATCGCCTACGGCATCGGCCGGCTGCTGATCGGCTTCGCCTCGTACGAGCGCTATCACTGACTGCGAGCGTCCGGGCGGCTCGTTCAGAGCTTCCCTAGTCGAGCGCTTCCACGACGTCGCCGACGCGCACGCGGCCCGGCTGCTGCACCGAGTACCGCACGCCGAACACCGGCTCGCCTTCCTGCAGGCGCAGGCGCGCAAGCGTGCGCAGCGGCTCGTCGCCGAGCGTGGCGCCGAGCGCCTGATCGATGGTCGTGACCTCGCAGCGCCCGCACGCATCCACGCGCGCGAGCAGCGCATCACCGATGCGCAGGCGCGACCAGCCATCCTCGGCAAAGGCGGGCGCGCCACCCACCACGATGTTGGGGCGGAAGCGGTCCATGGGCACGGGCGCCTCGAGCGCCGCGTTGAGCGCGTCGAGGGAAGCGGCGTTGGTCACGAGCAGCGCCGCGCCGTCGCCGAGGGCGAGCGCCGCGTCCCCGCGCTTCGCGGGCTGCTCGAGCCGTGCGAGCAGCAACGGCGTGGCAAACCAGCGCGTCAGCGCGGCGTTGACCGCGTGCGTCGCAAGGCGTGCCGTCGCGCTACGGCTCCAGACGCGGATCTCGCCCGCGGCGACGAAATCCTCCGGGCCGGCCTGCAGCGTGCCGCGGTCGAAGGCGAGCATGAGCCGCTCGCCCTCGAGCGAGGCCTGCAGCCGTGCCAGCGCGGCATCGTCGCGTTGCGTGAACGCGCGGCCCCCGGGGCGCGCGAGGCAATAGCGGCGGTCCCCGGCAAGTCCGAGCGCGTCGATGTCGCGCGAGTCGAGCTCAATCGCCCTCCCGCCTTTGACCGGGTAGATCGCGAGCCCGCTCACGCGCACCGCAGGCTGCCTTCGCGCATCACCGGCACCACGGGCAGCGAGTCGATGCGGCAGGCGAACTCGACTTCGTGGGCGAGGCCGCGCCTCGCCATCATGCGGCCGACGCGGCATTCGAGCAGCACCTGCGGTGCCTGCGCGCCGCGGAAGAACGCGAGCGCGGTGCGCGCAGCGTCGGACAGGTCCACGCCCGCGCCCAGGGCGCGATCGAGCCGCTCGACCATGCAGCCCGCGCCGTAGAAGTCCTCGAGGTTGAAATTGCCGCCCGAGCCCGAGCACAGGATGAGCACCGTGTCCCCCGGATGCTGGGCGGCGACATGCGCAGACACCGCGCCGGCATTGAGCAGCGAGCCGCAATACACGCGCTTGGCGCCCGCCGCCAGCGTCATCGCCACGGTGCCGTTGGTCGTCGAGTAGATCAGGGTCTTGCCGTGCACGCCGTGTTGCAGGAGCGCGAGCGGCGCCGGATGCGCGAAGCCGGGCAGCGTCTCGGCGAGCAGCTCGCCCGAGAGCACGTAGCTGCCCTGCGTGCGGACCGCCCCGGCCGCGCGCGCGGCGCGCTCGTCGGCGACGGGGAGCACCTCGGTGGCGCCATGGCCCAGCGCCGCCACCATGGTGGTGGTGGCAAAGAGGATGTCGAGCACCACCACCACCTTGCCGGGCACGCGCACCCCGTCGAGCTCCTCCTTGCGCGTGAGGACGTGGATCTTGTGATCGAGCTCGAACCTGGCGCCCGCGAGGCTCATGCCGCGGGGCGGCGGCCGAACATGCCCCAGCCTTCCATCGACATCACCACCTCGCCGCGCTGGTTGAGCGCCTCGGTGCGCGAGCGCAGCAGGCCGACGCCGGGCCGGCTCTGCGAGGCGCGCGACTCGAGCACGGTGCGCCGGTACGCAATGGTGTCGCCGGGCCGCACCGGCTTGAGCCAGCGGATGTTGTCCAGGCCCGGGGAGCCCAGGCTCACCGAGCGATTGATGTAGGTCTCGCAGTTCAGCCGCATGCACACCGCGCAGGTGTGCCAGCCGCTCGCGATGAGGCCGCCGAAGGTCGAAGCCTTCGCGGCCACCGGGTCGGTGTGGAACGGCTGCGGGTCGAACTGCCTGGCGAACTCGATGATCTCGGCCTCGGTGAATGTGTGGCGGCCCATCTCGACGGTCTCGCCGACCTTGAAGTCCTCCCAGTACAACGGCATCGCGCAGGTCTCCCGGATAAATCGCGCAATGGTATCTCGGCGACAGAACGTGGGCGGCGCGACTCAGCCTAGAATGGCCGCACCCTCACACAACACTCCATGGATCCGAAACGCAGCGCACCGCCGAGCGAAGACCAGTTCCTCGACCAGATGAGTCGGGAGCTCGCGGGCTGGAGCGATCCGCTGGAGCGGCTGAACCAGGCGCTGCAGCGCGACGAGCTGCAGCTGTTCTGCCAGCCGGTCCTGCGCCTGCGCCCGCCGCGGCAGTTCGTCATGGCCGAGGTGCTGGTGCGGCTGCGCGAGGAAGAGGCGCTGATGCTGCCGCCCGGCGACTTCCTGCCGGTGTTCGAGCACTTCGGCATGATGCCGGAGCTCGACCGCTGGGTGGTGAGCCGCGTGGTGCGCTGGCTGGCCGGCGCAGCGCCCGGCGGCTTCCGCAGCTTCAGCATCAACATCTCGGTGCAGACCATCGGCGACGCGGAATTTCCCGGGTTTGTCGCGCGCGAGCTGCGCGCGCAGAAGATTCCGCCCGCGGCGCTGACCTTCGAAGTGGAGGAGTCCTCGATCCTCGCGCGCGCCGAGTCCGCGGCGCAGTTCGCCGCGGCCGCCAAGCAGGTCGGCTGCAAGGTGCTGATCGACGGCTTCGGCCAGCGCTCGGTGTCCTTCACGCCGCTCAAGACGCTGCGCGCCGACTTTGTGAAAGTGGACGGCTCGATCGTGCGCAACGTCCTGCGCAGCCCGGTTGCCGAGCAAAAGCTCAAGGCGGTGGTGCGCGTCGGCGAGGCGATCGGCGTGGGCGTGATCGCCGAGTGCGTCGAGGAGGCCGACATCCTGGCGCGGCTCGCCGCGCTCGGCGTGGGCTTCGCGCAGGGCTTCGGCATCGCGCGGCCCGCCCCGATCGGCCAGCGGCCGGCGCCGTACTAGCGCGCAGATCCGGCCGCCCGATCGAGGCATTGCCGTCTTGGACCAGAGCGTGCTGCGCGGCATCGCCAGGTGGCCCGATGTCCCCGCGGTATACGGCTGGCTGGCGCTCGACCGGCGCGGCAACTGGCTGCTCAAAGACCCGGGCAGCGGTGGCTTCGGGCGCATCGGCAACGCGGCCCTGCGCGATTTCATCGGCCGCAACTACGCGGCGGACGCGCGCGGCTGCTGGTATTTCCAGAACGGGCCGCAACGCGTTTACGTGCGCCTCGCCTACACGCCGCTCGTCGTTCGCCACGACGGCGTGGCGCTGGTGGACCACTGCGGGCGGCCGGTGCGGCCGGCCGCGCAGTTCCTCGACGACGAGGGCTCGGTGCTGATTCTCGGCCAGCACGGCATCGGCTTGCTCGACGACCGGGACCTGGCTCGATTCGCCGACACCGCCGAGGCGCTCCCGCGCGTCGCGCGCGAGGAGGTCGCGACCCGTTTCGGCTTCGTGCCGGACCCGGCATTTTCCTTGCGCTGACCGCACTTACTCTCTATAATCCGGCCTCTTTTTTGGCGCCTGGGCGGCTACGGTTCGCTGGACGTGGTCGCCCGGTTCGTTTCTGGAAACTTAAAAACATGCCTACCGTCAATCAGTTAGTGCGTTTCGGGCGCTCGACCAAGCGGGCCAAGTCCAAGGTCCCGGCGCTGCGTCAATCGCCGCAAAAACGCGGGGTCTGCACGCGCGTCTACACCACGACGCCGAAGAAGCCCAATTCGGCGCTGCGTAAAGTCGCCAAGGTCCGCCTGACCAACGGCTTCGAAGTCATCGGCTACATCGGCGGCGAGGGGCACAACCTGCAGGAGCACTCGGTGGTGCTGATCCGCGGCGGCCGCGTCAAGGACCTGCCCGGCGTGCGCTACCACATCGTGCGCGGCTCCCTCGACACGCAGGGCGTCAAGGACCGCAAGCAGAGCCGCTCCAAGTACGGCGCCAAGGCGCCCAAGTCGGCCTAGGGCCGCATCAGCGAGAGACCAGCCTCATGCCGCGTCGCAGAGAAGTCCCCAAGCGCGAGATCCTGCCGGATCCGAAGTTCAACCATCCGGACGTCGCGAAGTTCATCAACGTGCTGATGACCCGCGGCAAGAAGTCCGTGGCGGAGAGCATCGTCTACGGCGCCTTCGACGTCATCAAGACCAAGTCGGGCAAGGACCCGATCGAGGTGTTCTCGCAGGCCGTGCAGAACGTCAAGCCCGTGGTCGAGGTGAAGAGCCGCCGCGTCGGCGGCGCTAACTACCAGGTGCCGGTGGAAGTGCGCCCGGTGCGGCGCGTGGCGCTGGCGATGCGCTGGATCCGCGAGGCCGCGCAGAAGCGGGGCGAGAAATCGATGACCGTGCGCCTGGCGGGCGAGCTGCAGGAGGCGGCCGAGGGTCGCGGCGGCGCGATGAAGAAGCGCGAGGAAGTGCACCGCATGGCCGACGCCAACAAGGCGTTCGCGCACTACCGGTTCTGATAGGCCCAGGGTGATCATCGTGGCGCGCAAGACCCCCATCGAACGCTACCGGAACATCGGCATCTCGGCGCACATCGACGCCGGCAAGACGACGACCACCGAGCGCATCCTGTTCTACACCGGCGTCAACCACAAGATCGGCGAGGTGCACGACGGCGCCGCGAC
>DASTHP010000153.1:0-2184 GCA_035718125.1 Burkholderiales bacterium
CTTGAGAAGCTGCCGACCTTGAGCTGCGGCACGCCCCAGCCTACGGCGAGGTGGACGATCGACACATCCTCGGTCTCGCCCGAGCGCGCCGAGACGATGGCGCGCATGCCTTTCTCCTGCGCCGCCTTCCAGCAGGCGAGCGTCTCGCTCACGGTGCCGACCTGGTTGGGCTTGAGTAGCACCGTGTTCGCGAGCGCCGGGTCGAGCTTCGAGACCGAGGTGACGAAGAGATCGTCGCCCACGATCTGCAGCCGGCCGCCATGCGCCTTGGTGAACGCCGCCATCGCCGCGGTGTCGTGCTCGGCGAACGGATCCTCGATGGACACGATCGGATAGCGTTCCAGCCAGCGCGCGTAGATGGCGTGCAGCTGCTCGGCGGAAACGGCGCGGTTCTCCAGCGCGAGCTGGTAGCGGCCGCCGCGCCAGAGCTGTGTCGCCGCGATGTCGAGTGCGATGCCGACGTCGCTCCCCGCCTCGAAGCCGGCGTCAGCGATCGCGCCGGTGAGCTCTTCCAGCCCTTCCTCGTTCGACTTGAACGTGGGCCACCAGCCCCCCTCGTCGGCGACGCCCTGCACGGCGTTCTTCCGCGCCAAGCGCGCGCCCGCGGCCTTATACACCTCGGCGGTCCACTCCAGGCTCTCGGCAAAGCTGCCGGCGCCCACGCAGATCACCATGTAGTCCTGCAGGTCGACGCGCCCGCGCGCGTGCGCGCCGCCGCCGAAGATCTGCACCTGCGGCACGGGCATCGCCACGCGCCGTTCGCCGGCGAGGTGCTGCCACAGGGGCTTTCTGGCCGCCGCCGCCGAGGCGTGCACGCAGGCGAGCGACACGGCGACGAGGGCGTTCGCGCCCAGGCGCGAGCGGTCCGGCGTGCCATCGAGCGCGATGAGCTTCGCGTCCACGGCGGCCTGGTCGCGCGCATCCACCCCGAGCAGTGCCGCGCGGATGATGGTGCCGACATTGCGCACCGCCTCGCGCGTGTCGATGCTCTTCGCCTCGCCCGAACCGGTCGAGGCGCCGGCGGGCGCGATGGCTCGCCCGCGCGCGCCCTTGAGGATCACCTCGGCCTCCACCGTGGGCCGCCCGCGCGAGTCCCACACGCGGCGCGCGACGACGTCTACGATCCTTGCCATGCCTCTTTCACCTCGGTGAGCCTCTCGGGCGGCGACTCGAGCAGCGCACGCGCCACGCGACGCACGCGCGCCTTCTGCGCTTCGTCCGTCAGATACTCGACCGGCGACTTGCCATCCACCCGCGCGAGGAGCAGACCGGGCAGCAGGCTCGCCGCACGCGCCTCGAGCCCCTCGGGGGCGTGGATTCGCAGATAGGCCGTGGCCAGCGCCTCGAAGCAGGCGAGAAAGCGCGGCGCCGCCTCGGGCACCCACAGGCATTTCAGCAGCAGGTGGTTGAGGCAGAAAGCGAGGTCGAAGGCCGGATCGCCGTACCAGGCGCACTCGGCATCGAGGAACACCGGGCCGCGCGGGCCTGCGAGAATGTTCTTCGGGCTGACGTCGCCGTGCACCAGCGCCGTGCGCGTCGCCGCGGTGCGCTCGGCAAGCGCGCGCAGCCGACCGGCGAGGTCGTGGTGCGCGCGCGCCGTCGCCAGCAGGTAGGGCTCGAGGCGAATGGCGTGGAAGCCCGCGTCGGTGGCGAACTCGCGCGCGATCGCCGCATCGCCCGCCGTCGCCGCATGGATGCGGGCCAGGCGCTCGCCGACCTGGCGCGCAAAGGCGGCGTCGGCACGGCCCGCGCGCAGCTCGCTCTTCCACAAGGGATGGCGCTCGACGTCGAGGAACTCCATGGCGAAGAGGCCGCCCGCTTCGTCCTGCGCCAGCACGCGCGGCGCGCTGCCCGGCACGATGCGTGCGGCGACCTGCATCCAGCGCCACTCGTAGCGGTTGCGTTCGACCGGCGCCTCCCAGAGCTGCGCCACGCGCAAGCGGGGCAGGGCGCGCTTCACGCATACGGGACCGGCGCGCAGCGCGACCTTCCAGATGTCCGAGGAGACGCCGCCGGTGAGCACCATCGCGTCGGGAGCTTCGTCGGCCGCAGCCAGCCCCGCCGCGCGCAGGAAGCCGAGCACCGGCTCAGGGAGCGAGGCGCTCAATCGTCCAGCGCGCGCCGGCGCGGGTGTAGAGCAGCCGGTCGTGCAGCCGGTCGGCGCGCCCCTGCCAGAACTCGATC
>DASTHP010000154.1:0-4880 GCA_035718125.1 Burkholderiales bacterium
TGGCTGCAAGCCGCGTGCCACCATACTAACGTCCCGCCATCGCATGCGCGTGGGGTAGCAAAAGCGATCTGCGCGCCTAGAATGGTCGGGGAGTCGGCTCACAACGGGAGGCGAAGCCATGGCAACGACCCAAGTGGAAGATGTGAAACTGCGGCGGCCAGTCGGCGCTGCTCTGGTCTCCCTGCTGGCGGCGCTGCTGATCAGCGCGTGCGGCAGCGGCAGCGAGGAGTCCACGCCGTCGAGCGGATCGGCGCCGCAGAATGCCGCCCAGAATTCCACGCAGGACACCGAATGGCTCGAAGCGGCCGAGCAAGTCGCGGCTCCCGGGGGCGATGCGGCCCTGGCGGTCGAGGCACTCCGTGAGGTCCCGGCCGCCGCTCTGGCCAGCGCGCGGCGCATCCGCCAGGTAGTCGTATTCGGCGACAGCCTGAGCGACGTCGGCACCTACAAGGTGGGCGTGATCGCGCAGGTCGGCGGCGGCAAGTTCACCACCAATCCGGGGCCGGTCTGGGCGGAGACGCTCGGCGTGCTGCTGAGAGCGCGGGTGACGCCATATCGCCAGGGGTTCGGCGGCGTGTCGCAGGTTCTGGGCGGCACCGGTTTCGCCATGGGAGGTTCGCGTGTTTCGCAGCAGCCCGGGATCGGCTGCAACCTCGAGGCCACGGGCTGCACCGCTGCCCTGACGATCCCGGTCGTGCAACAGGTCAGCGATTACCTCGCCGCCAACGGCGATCGCTTCAACCGCGACCAACTGGTGTTCCTGCTGGCAGGCGCGAACGATATCTTCTTCCAGCTGGGGGTGTTCCAGGCGAAGGTCACGGCCTGTTTCTCCCTCCCCCAGAGCGAAATCCCGTCTTGCGTGGACCAGGCGCAGAACGAGGCGCTTGCCGCGGTCCAGCAAGCCGCGTTCGAGCTGGCGGGGCAGGTGCAGCGCATCAGGGGCAAGGGCGCCACGCGCGTCGTGGTGCTCAATCTTCCGGAGCTGAGCGAAACGCCATTCGGCAAGTCACCGGAAGCGGCGCCCGTGCGGCCGCTCATCGCGGGCATGGTGCAGCTGTTCAACGGCGTGCTGGCCGCCGGGCTCAATGGCTCGGGGGCGACGCTGCTCGATTTCCACGCGGAGTTCACGCGCGTCCTCGAGAATCCCCACGCCTTCCTGGTGCGCGAGATCAACGTGCCTGCGTGTGACGCCGCCAAGATCGCGGCGATCACCAACGGCCTGGAGCAGAGCGGCTCGAGCCTTTTCTGCTCGCGGCAGACGCTGCTGCAGAACGGCGCGGCGATTTCCTACCTGTTCGCCGACAGCGTGCATCCGACCACGCTCGGGCACTTGATCGTGGCGCGCTTCGTGCTGATCGGGGTCTGGAAGAACGGCCTGCTGTAGGCGCCGCCTCCCGGCGTCAGTGGCGCTTCCAGGTCTTGTCGGGATTGAAGCGCGTGATCTTGCCCACGGCCGCCGCAGTTTCGGGACCGAGGTCCTTCTCGTACACCACGCCCTCGTGATTGACGATGAAGGTCATGACGCCCGAGTTGCCGTAGGACGCGGGCCATGCGACCAGCGCGAATCCGCCGATCATCCTGCCCTGCACGACGTAGTCGTAGGCGCCGCCCGTCGCGTCCGGCCCCTGCCGCTTGAGGATGCGGTAGCGATAGCCAAAGTAGGGATCGGGCAGTCCGTCCTCGTCCTTGCCGTAGCCGGCCGCCTTCGCCTTCGCGAACAGGGGTCCGAGCGGGCTCGGCGGTTCGCCCGCCTTGGTCGGGAAATACAGCCCGTCGCGCTTGCCGGGCGCGCTGCCGAACTTCTGCGCGTAGTGCAGGAGCTTGTCGCCGCGCGGATTGCGCAGGTAGTACTCGCGCTGCGCGTCCACGTAGGCGAGCATCGCCTGCACCGCCGAGAGCTCGTTGCGGCCGACGCGCCGGTTGAGGACTTCCTCCCTGCCCTGCCTGGCGTCGAACCGCCAGCCGTCCTTGCCCTTCACGATCGGAATGGGCATCGGCCAATCATCCTTGCCGATCAGCAGGATCGCCTTCGCGTCGCCCTGGCGTTCAACCTTGCTCGCTTCCTCGTAGGCCTTTGCGAAGCGCTCGCGCCCCCTGCGGTCCGCGACCGCATCGCCGGAGCGAATCAGGTTCGCGGAGCCCGGCCCGAGAATGCTCTCCAGCGCCTTGACGTCGCCCGCGCGGCTCGCGGCCCCGAGCGCCTTCGCCGCGTCCTCGGGCGTTCCGAATGTCTTCTGCTTGTCGGCAGCGAGCGCGACCGGGGACGCGCAAGCCGCGAACAGCGTGGCCGCGAGAATCGCGGTCCACCGTCGCCGCAACACGGTCCCGAGCGTGGCTTTGATCGCGCGCATGGCGTCTGGCGTCATCATCGGCGTTCCATCCCTAGCGGCGTCGCCCGCCGCCGCCACCGCCGGCCGGCCGCGACGGGGCAGCCCGCGGCGCAGCCGCCGGCCGCGATTGGCTGGCGGCCGACGAGCGGCTCGACGCGCCGCGGCTGCTGTAGTCCCGCGTCTGGGCGCCCTGGCCTTGGCCCGCGCCCTCGAATGCGCCTGGCTGGCGGCTGCCGGCCCTGTCGCTTGGCGCGGGCGACGGCGTCCGTCCACCGGCGGCATCTCGCTGACGGTCCGCCGCACCCGGCTGGCCCCCGCCCGCGCGATCGGCAGTGCTGGGCCCTGCGGCGCTCCGGTCTCGCGCGCCTGCGGCATCCCGTTGACGGTCCGCAGTGCTCGGTCCGGCACCATCGCGTCCACGATACGCGTCGCGCGTGTCGGCGCTAGGCCGCTGGCCGCCGTACTTGTCGCGACTGCCCTGGTCGCGATACTCCACGCCCTTGCGGTGCTCAGGCTTGTGCTGCCAGTCGCCGCTGCTGATGTTGGTCCTGTTGAAGTTGTTGTACGTGTTGTGATTGATGTAGACGTTGCCGCCACCCCAGTGGCAGCCGCCCCACCAGGCGCTGCCGATGACGATGCCCACCGAGAACGCGAAGAACACGCCGCCCGCGTAGTACGGCGGATAGTAGTAATAGGGCGGATAGGCCGGATACGGCCATACGCCGTAGACGACTGTCGGGTTGTACACCGGCACGTACACCACCTCCGGATTCGTCGGCTCGATCTTGATGACGGTGGTGCCGGCTTCCTGGTCAGTGGTGATCTTCTGTTCCTTGCCGGACTTGAGGTTTCCCTCCGCGAGCGCCTTGGCGCGCAGGCGCTGCACGCCATCCAGCACTTCCTTCTGCTGCGCGAGGAACGCATCGCCCAGCTTCTGCATCCAGTCGAGCTTGTCGTTCATCATCTCCAGCACCTGCGGCGTGGCGGTCAGCGACTTCACGCTCGCGTCCCAGGGCTGCTTCAGCATGGCGTCCTCGAGCGCCTTGCCCGTGACTTTCGGGTTCGCCTTGGACCAGCGCGCCGCCTGGACGACTTCCAGCGGATAGGTCGAGGCCATCAGGACTTGCGCCACCAGGGCATCGGGATAGAGCGCGATCGGCGCCACCAGCTGCTCGATCTGCTCCTTGCTGAACGCCGCTGCCGCCTGCTGCGAAGCGGCCGCCTTCTGCTGCTGCGGCGAGACCAGGTCCGGCGACACCTGCAGGGGCGGCGCCGGCTGTTGCGCGTGCATCGGCAGGGCGAATGCCGCCAGGGCGGCCAGGCACCAGGCCGGAAGGTTCTTCGCGTTGCGTCTCATGCAGTGATGGCAGCGAATCGGTGTTGGGCGTGCCAAATACTACGCCATGATGTTCACGCCGCCATCCACGTACAGCGTTTCGCCGGAAAGGCGTCGCGCATACGGCGTGGCGAGATAGGCGCAGGTGTACCCCACGTCCATGACGTCCACCAGCTCGCCGAGCGGTGCGCGCTGCGCCGCCTCGTTGAGCATCAGCTCGAAATCCTTGAGCCCCGAGGCCGCGCGCGTCTTCAGGGGCCCGGGCGAGATGGCGTGCACGCGGATGCCCTTGCCGCCCAGCTCATAGGCCAGATACCGGCAGCTCGCCTCGAGTGCCGCCTTTACCGGCCCCATGACGTTGTAGTTCGCCACCACCTTGTTGGCGCCGTAGTAACTCATGGCGAACATCGTGCCGCCATTCTTCATGAGCGGCGCCGCCAGCCTCGCCATGCGCACGAAGGAGTGGCAGGAGATGTCCATCGCCTTGGCGAAGCCTTCCGCGCTGCAATCGAGCAGCCCGCCCTGCAGGTCTTCCTTGGGCGCCCAGGCGATCGAGTGCACGAGGATGTCGAGCTGGCCCCACTGCTTGCCGATCGCCGCGAACACCGCCTCCAGCTCGCCGGGTCGCGAGACATCGAGCGGCAGGAAGATCGGCGCCTCGAGCTTCGTCGCCAGCGGCTCGACGTAGGACTTCGACTTCTCGTTCAGGTAAGTGATCGCCAGGTCTGCGCCAAGCTCGCGAAACGCGCTCGCGCAGCCGTAGGCGATGGAACTGTCATTGGCGATGCCGACGACGAGCGCTTTCGCACCCTTCAGGACGGGACGGGGGACTTCCAGGGTCATTACGCTTTCTCCATGAGGCGCCGCGTGTGACGCGCGATCATCAGCTCTTCGTTGGTCGGGACGACCCAGGCCGACACGCGGCTGCCGGCGGCGCTGATGCGCGGACCGCCCTTGGCGTTCGCCGCTTCGTCCAGTTGCGCGCCGAGCCAGGCGGCATCGCGACCTACGCGCTCGCGGATCGGCGCTGAGCGCTCGCCGATGCCCGCCGTGAATACCAAGGCGTCGAGGCCGCCGAGCGCGGCGGCAAGCGAGCCGATCTCGCGGCCGATGCGATAGATGAAGAGATCCACGGCGAGCCTGGCGCGCGGATCCGTGCTTTCCAGCAGCGCGCGCATGTCGCTCGAGATCCCCGACACGCCGAGCAGGCCCGA
>DASTHP010000155.1:0-2871 GCA_035718125.1 Burkholderiales bacterium
TGGCGGCGGAAACGGGCATGGCGCGCGCGACGACAGCGCTGGACGACGTCTGGTACAAGCCCTACGACCACGAGCACGAGTCCGACTACGAGAAGCACGCCCGCGCCTACCTCGACTGGGAAGTCGCGCTGGTGGACCAGATCAAGCGCGACCCGGCGATCCGTTTTCGCTCCTACCCGTAAAATCGGGGTCAGGGCCGAATTAATCTTGCCGGAGATAATTCGGCCCTGACCCCAATTTATGCCGCGCCGAGTCCTCGAAGAGAACCGCATCCATCCGGAGATCCGCGACCGGATCGCCAACTACCGCAACGACATCGTGAAGGAGGTCGAGGCGGCGGTCGCCGAGAACGACATCGTCATCGTCGGCATGCGCTACAACCCCTGGCCGAAGAAGGCGCGCAAGATGCTCGAGGACGCTGGGTTCCGCTACAAGTACCTCGAGTACGGCAGCTACCTGCGCGAGTGGCGCCGGCGCCTCGCGCTCAAGATGTGGGCCGGCTGGCCCACCTTCCCCATGGTGTTCGTGAAGGGCGTGCTGGTGGGCGGGGCGACCGACCTGGAAAAGCTCGTGGCCAGCGGGGAACTAAAGGAGATGGTCGAAGGCGTCTAGAGTAGTTCCAGTTCCCGGAAGCGCAGGTAGAGCTCGCGGCAGATCCAGGCGTCGGTCGCGGCGTAGGTCATCTGCTGCTGCGTGAGGCGGCGCGCCGCCCAGTTGGTGGTCTTCGCGCCCTTGGTGATGCGAGCGCCGAGGAAGATCCCGGCGAGGTTGCGCACACCGGTCTGCTTCAGGCCGTGGCGCTTCGCCACATGGCCGAGGTCCGTCACCGCTGCCGGCTCGAACGCGAACAAGCTCTGCAGTTGCCGCAAGTCCTCTCCGAGCGCCACGCCGGCCTTCACGATCGCCCGCTCCGCGAGCAGCTCGCCGAGCGTCGCCGAGAAATCCAGCCGCTGCAGCGGAAACAGGTACACCGCGCGCGCAGTCGCCACCTGCGCGAGCGCGGGCGGATGGCTCTCGCCCTTGCGAAAAGCGGGCCGCGTCTCGGTGTCGAAGCCGATCGACTCTTCCTGAAAGATGTCGGCTGCGGCGCGCTCGAGCGCCTGCGTGGTCTCGACCAGGCGGATCTCGCCCTCGTAGCGCCGGATCGGCAGCTCGAGCATCGCCTCGCGGGAAATCTCGCGCAGCAGGTCGGGGGGCAGGGCCATGGGGGCCCGATCATAAGCGCGTTTGCGGGGCTTGGTTTAGTCTCGGGCCCATGGGCGCCAAAACCGTCATCCGGCTTGCCGCATGGGCCGCCATCCTCGGGCTGCTGCACGCGACGGCGGGCCTCGCCGCGGACAACCCGTCGCAGAAGAGAAAGTCGCCGGAGAAGAAGTGGCAGGCCCTGGACAACTGCCGCTACGTGGCGCGCGAGGCGAACGACGGCGACAGCTTCGGCCTGCAATGCGCCAGCCGCAAGTTCGTGCTGCGGCTGTATTTCGTGGATGCGCCCGAGGCGAACCTGCAATACGCCGAGCGCGTGCGCGAGCAGGCGCAGCACTTCGGCACCACGCTCGACGAGACGCTCAACGCCGGGTACCGCGCGCGCGACCTCGTGCGCAACCTGCTCGGCGGCGCATTCATCGTGCTGACGAAGCGGGCCAACGCGCCCGGTCGCAGCAGCGAGCCGCGCTTCTATGGACTGGTGCAGGTCGGCGGCCAGTTCCTGCACGAAGTCCTGCTCGTCGAAGGGCTGTCCCGCGTCAAGGGCGTGACGACCGCGCTGCCGAACGGCACTCCCTCGCGCGACTACGTGAAGCGGCTGCAAGCGCTGGAGAATCAAGCGAGGCTGCAGCGCAAAGGCGTCTGGGCGAGGTCGCTAAAGTAGTGGCGAAGTCGCCAAGGGCAGGCAAGAAGGCCGCAGGCAAGGCGGGCCGACGCAAGCCGCGGCCCGCGCGCCACCATCACAACGTCTACGTCATCGAGCTCGACCCTTACGTGCTCAATTTCGCGCGCTTCCGTGCCGCCAACCCGAACCGCGACATGCTCAAGCCCTGCGTGTACGTGGGCATGACCGGCCTCACGCCCGAGGCGCGCTTCGCCAAGCACAAGGCGGGCATCCGCGCGAACTCGTACGTGCAGCGCTACGGGCTGCGGCTGCTGCCGAGGCTCTACGCCTACGCCAACCCGATGCCCTACGAGGCCGCGCGCGAGATGGAAGTGGAGCTCGCCATCGCGCTGCAGGCGGAGGGCTACGCCGTATGGCAGGCGTAGCAGGGCTCGCCGCGGGCGGCGGCGTGGCCGCGCCGGCATGGCGCCTCGTCCTGGACACCAACGTCTGGCTCGACTGGCTGGTGTTCGACGAGCCCACGCTCGCGCCGCTGCGCGCGGCGCATGCCGCCGGCCGCGTGGAGATCGTGATGGACGAGGCCTGCGAGGCGGAGCTCGCGCGCGTGCTCGCCTACGATCTGGGCAAGCACACAATCGGCGCCGAGGCGCAGGCGAGCTGCATCGAGCGTTGCCGCAGCCTGGCGAAGCGACTCGATGCGAACGCAGTCGACTTTGCGGCTCCTCCGGCGACTGCCACCGGCGCACTCCCGCGCTGCAGCGACCCGGACGACCAGAAGTTCCTCGAGCTGGCGCTCGCGGCGCAGGCGGACGTGCTGGTCACCAAGGACCGGGCACTGCTGGACTTGGCACGCCGCGGGCTACCATTCCGCATCGCTGCACCGCAAACGCTCCGGGAGATCTAGTGCCCCTGCGCCCCGACCTGCTGGCCGCGTACCAGAAGGCGCTCTACGTGGTCTACGGCGCGCCGGAGCTCGTGATCCGCATCGGCACGCAGAACGAGGAGCTCGACGCGCTGCTGGAGGCCGACGGCCTGGACACGGC
>DASTHP010000156.1:0-3373 GCA_035718125.1 Burkholderiales bacterium
GGCGCTCCTGCAGGTCCACCAGCGCCAGCGCGCCGTCGATGGAAAGCTCGCCGCCGGGCAAGAGCTCCACGCCGGGCCGCTCGCCGGCGCGCTCGGGCAGGTCGCCGACGATCGCCTCCAGGAGATCGGTGCGCGTCACCACGCCCTGGAACGCGCCGTACTCGTCCACCAGGATCGCCGAGGCCGCGGGCGTGCGCCGGAAATGCTCGAGCGCCTCGAGCACGCTGGCCGAGGCGGGAACCACCAGCGGCTCGTGCACCGCTCTGGCAATGTCCAGCGCGCCCTCGTCGAGGCGCAGCGCGAGCAGATCCTCCTTGCGCGCGAGACCGAGCAGATCGTCCAGCGAGCCGCGCCCCACCGGGAACTCGCGATAGGCGCTCGCTCGCACCTTGGCGAGGATTGCGGCGGCAGGCGCGAGCGCATCGAGCCATTCGACCTGGGTGCGCGGGGTCATGATCGCTGCCACCGGCCGTCGCGAGAAGTCCAGCACGCCGCGCATCATGCGCCGCTCGGCGGGATCGAACGCGTTGGGTGCCGGCGCCGTCTCGAGCGCGAAGCCGCCCGCGTACACGGGAGCAGGTACACCGCCGAGGAGCCGCAGCACCGCATGCGCGATGCGCTGCCGCGGCGGCAGCGCCGCGGCGAACTTGCGGCGCTTCTGCAGCGCCACCTGGTTGAGCGTCTCGACCAGCAGCGAGAAAGCGATCGCGGCGTACAGGTAGCCCTTGTGCACGTGCACGCCGAAGCCGTCCACCACCAGCACCAGCCCCACCATCAGGAGAAAGCCGAGGAACAGGATGACGAGCGACGGCCGGCCGCTGACAAATGCGGTGAGCGGCTTGCTGGCGAACAGCATCACGCCTACCGCGATCACCACCGCCGCCATCATGACTGGGAGCCGGTCGACCAGACCCACCGCGGTGATCACCGAGTCGAGCGAGAACACGGCGTCCAGCGCCACGATCTGCACGACCACCGGCCAGAACCCCGAGTACGCCGGTCTTTCGCCGTGCACACCCTGGTGCACTTCCAGGCGGTCGTGGATCTCGGTGGTGGCTTTCACCAGGAGGAACAGGCCACCGCCGATCAGGATCAGGTCGCGCCAGGAGAACGCTGCGCCGAACACCGTGAGCGCCGGCGTGGTGAGCGACATCGCCCAGCTGATGCTCGCGAGCAGCCCGAGCCGCATGCCGAGGGCGAGCGACAGGCCGATGACGCGCCCGCGGTCGCGCTGCGCCGGCGGCAGGCGGTCCGCCAGGATGGCGATGAAGATCAGGTTGTCGATGCCGAGAACGATCTCGAGCGCGACGAGCGTGGCAAGGCCCGCCCACACCGTGGGATCCGCGATCCATTCCATGGCTACCTCAGTAGGACTTGGGAAGGCCGAGCACGCGCTCGGCGATGAAGCACAGGATCATCTGCGGGGAGACCGGCGCGATGCGGCCGACCAGCGACTCCCGCAGGTAACGCTCGACGTGGTACTCCTTGGCGTAGCCGTAGCCGCCGTGCGTCATCACCGCCTGCTGGCAGGCGTCGAAGCAGGCTTCGGCCGCGAGGTACTTGGAGGCATTCGCCTCGGCGCCGCTGGGCTTGCCCTGGTCGTAGAGCCAGGCCGCCTTGTAGACCATGAGGTTCGCCGCCTCGAGCGCCATCCAGTTCGCCGCGAGCGGGTGCTGGATGCCCTGGTTCTTGCCGATCGGGCGGTCGAAGACGATGCGCTCGTTGGCGTACTTCGCCGCGCGGCTCACCGCGCAGCGGCCCAGGCCCACGCATTCGGCGGCGATCAGGATCCTCTCGGGGTTCATGCCGTGCAGGATGTACTCGAAGCCCTTGCCTTCCTCGCCGATGCGGTCGGCTTCCGGCACCGGCAGGCCGTCGAAGAACACCTGGTTGGAGTCGACCGCCTTGCGCCCCATCTTTTCGATTTCTCGCACCTCGATGTGCTTGCGGTCGAAGTCGGTGTAGAACAGCGACAGCCCGAGCGTGGACTTGCGCGCCTCCTCGAGCGGCGTGGTGCGCGCCAGCAGCAGGATCTTCTCGGCCACCTGCGCCGTGGAGATCCACACCTTCTGCCCCGAGATGAAGTACTTGCTGCCCTTTTTTTCCGCCTTGGTCTTGATGCGCGTGGTGTTCAGGCCGGTGTTGGGCTCGGTAACCGCGAAGCAGGCGCGCTCCTTGCCTGCGATGAGGCCGGGCAGCATGCGCTTCTTCTGCTCGGGCGTGCCGAACACCACCACCGGGTTGAGGCCGAAGATGTTCATGTGCACGGCCGAGGCGCCGGAGAAGCCCGCGCCCGACTCGGCAATCGCCTGCATCATGACGGCAGCTTCCGTGATGCCGAGGCCCGCGCCGCCGTACGCCTCGGGCATCGCCACGCCGAGCCAACCGTCTCTGGCGAGCGCCTGGTGCAGCTCCTTCGGAAAACCGCCCTCCTTGTCCTTCTTCAGCCAGTAGTCGTCGCCGAAGCGCGCGCAGATCTTGGCGATCGCCTCGCGGATCGCGTCCTGCTCGGGGGTGAAGGCGAAATCCATCGGGAAGTCTCTCTAGGGCCTGCGCCGCGCGGGGTTCTCTTCGTAGGGCGGCGCGTAGATCACCATCACCTTCACGCGCGCGCTCGTCGCGAGGAAGATGTGCGGCATGTCCGCCGGGAAAAAGCATGCCTCGCCCGGCGCCATCTCGAACTGCTCGCCGCCCACCTCGACGTGCGCGGTGCCCTCCAGGAGGTAGCACACCTGCTCGATGCCGGGATGCAGGTGCGGCAGCGCGCCCTTGCCGCGCTCGACCTCGCCGATCAGCATTTCCACCTGCTGCGCGCCGACGGTTTCCCTGCCGATCATCCGGTAATTGCGGGTGCCGGTGTGGTTGGCGGGCGAATACGGCGTGACGTCCGACTGGCGGACCAGGTAGCGCGATGTCATCTTCTGCTCCACAGGATCGCTCCGATTCACGGAATGACGCGCCGCGCGCGGAACTCGCTGAAGATGCGCCGCATCATCTCCTCGCTGTCCAGCATCTCGGTGAAGCCGTGACGGTTGGCCTTCACCGTGCTGATGGCATTGTCCCAGTTCCGCGAGAACACGGTATCGGCGTAGCTCCAGGGCGCCAGCCGGAAGAGGTCCGTCGCCGCGAGGCCGTGCCGCTTCTGCAGCCCGGCCCAGAGCCCCGCCTTGTCCGCCATGAACTCCACGAGCCGCATCGTCTTCACGGGCCCCGCCTTCATGCCGAACATGTCGGCGATGCGCGGCCACATGAAATTCCAGCGGAAGGCATCGCCGTTGCCGATGTTGAACGCCTGGTTGGCGGCGCGCGCATCGGTCGAGGCCCAGAGCATGGCGCGGTTGAGCAGGCCCACGTCGGTGGTGAAGGTGAGCGC
>DASTHP010000157.1:0-2741 GCA_035718125.1 Burkholderiales bacterium
CGCGAGGTCGCCGTTGAGGATCTTCGCGCCGAGCGCCTCGGCCATCTTCTGGCCGTCGCCGGTGGCGGTGAGGTTCACGCCCTCGACCTTCGCCTCCTGCGGCCCCATGAAGCGGCCTTTCAGCTCCGGGCTGTTGGTGAAATCGCCCGCGGCGAGCACCACGCCGCCGCGCGCGGAGACGATGCTCTGCCCGCCAGTGCGCACGCCAGTCACGCGCCCGTCCTTTTGCACCAGGCCCGTGACCGGGGTTGCGGTGCGGATCTCCACGCCCGCGCGGCGCGCGCGCCGCTCCAGGTGATAGATGTAGGCGCGCGAATTGGGCAGCACGTTGTGCATGCGCGGCTTGCGGTGCGGCGGCTCGGGCATCGGCCCCATGAAGCGGATGCCCGAATCCAGCAGCCACTGGAACGTGCCCGGCACGTCGTTGCACAGGATGCGGCGCAGCCCGTCGTTGTCGCGGGAGGCGAGCTCGCCCGCGAAGCCCGGCATGTCGGCCCAGTGATCTTCGGGATTGTCCTCGATGCCCTTGCGGCGCTGGTGCGGCGTGCCGGTGGCGCTGATCGAGCCGATGGACCAGGAGGTCGAGCCGCCGAGGGCTTCGTTCTTCTCCAGCAGCACGACGGTCCTCCCCGTGGCGCGCGCCTCGATCGCGGCGGCCAGCCCCGCGCCGCCCCCGCCCACCACGATGACGTCGAACGTGTCGCTCACATCGCCTCGCCGCTTCTCAGATCATGCCGCCGTTGGGCTGCACGATCTGGCCGTGCACCCAGGACGCCTTCTCGGAGGCGAGAAAGCCCACCACTTCCGCGACCTCGCGCGGCGTGCCGATACGGCCCAAGGGGCTGAGCGCGTTCGAGCGCTGCTTCGCTTCTTCCGTCTTGCCGGCGCGGAACAGGTCGGTGTCCACCGGACCCGGCGCCACCGCGTTCACGCGCACCTTGCGCGGCGCGATCTCCTTCGCCATCGAGCGCAGCATGCATTCCACGGCGGCCTTGGTGCCGGAATAGGGGCCAAAGCCCGGCACGGCGTGGCGCACCATGGAGCTGGAGATGGCGATGATCGAGCCGCCATCGGCCACGCGCTGGCCCGCCTCGCGCAGCATGTTGAACGCACCCACCAGGTTCACCTCCACCATCTTCCTGAAGTTCGCCGGGTCGAATTGCGCCAGCGGCCCGGGCGTAATGCTGATGCCCGCGTTCGCCACCACGCAATGCACCGGCGCGCCGAAATCACGCGACGCATCGGCGAAGGCCTGTGCCACCTGCGCGGGATCGGTGACGTCCGCGCGATAGGCCTTCGTGCCCTTCGCTTCCGAGCCGGGCTTGCTCGCGACGTAGGTGTAGGCCACGTCGAAGCCCTGCTCGGCGAGCACCTGCACGCAGGCGGCACCGATGCCGCGCGAGCCGCCGAAAACCAATGCGAGCTTTTTCATCTCAGGCCACCCACGGCTTGCCGAACGCCGGTTCCTTGAACGGCGTGGGCGGCAGCTGCCAGGTGCCGGTGGAGGGCGGCCGCACCTCGGCGTCCACGTGCACGTCGAGCACGCACGGGCGCCTGTTGCGGATCGCCTGCTGCAGCGCGCCCGCGAGGTCCTCGCTCTTCGTGATCGTCACGCCGTCGGCGCCGCAGGCGCGCGCCCAGGCGGCGAAGTCGGGGTTGTAGCGCTTGCCCTCCAGTTGCCCGTAGTGGCCGCCCGGGTAGAACGCCGTGCCGAGCTGCCGGTTGCCGAACATGCCGACCTGGATGTCGCGGATCGCTGCCCAGCTGAAGTTGTTCCACACCACCCAGATGCAGGGCAACCCGTACTCCACCGCGGTGGCGACGACGTAGGGCGTCATCGAGAAGCCGCCGTCGCCGCACACGGAGATGCACGGCCGCTCAGGCGCCGCAAGCTGCGCGCCCATCACGCTGCACACCCCGAAGCCCATCGACGAGTAGCCCCAGCTGTTGAGCATCGACTGCGCGCGCTTCGGTCGCCAGAACTGCATGAACCAGTTGTGGTGCACGCCCGAATCGCAGGTGAGGATGGCGTCGTCGGGCAGCACCTTCTGCAGCGCATCCACGACGAATTCGGGCCGCAGCGGCGTGGTGAGCTTGCCGAAGTTCGGCCGCACGAACGCTTCCCATTCCTTGCGCCACGCCTCCACTTCGGCGCGCCACTCGGAGTACTGCTTTTTCAGCGACGCGGCGCCGCGCTGCTCGCGCAGGCCAAGCGCGTTGAGCAGCTGCGCGCTGAACACCTTCGCGTCCGCGATGATGCCCAGCGTCGGCGGGTAGTTGCGGCCGAGCTCCTGCGGGTCGAGGTCGACGTGGATGAGCCGGGTCTTCGGGAAGTTCCACGAGTAGCCCGGGAACCACGAGGACGAGGAGCGGTCGTCGAACCGCGTGCCGATGGTGAGCACGAGGTCCGCGTGGCGCCCGGCCTGGTTGGCGGGATAGGCGCCGTTGCGGCCGATGAAGCCGAGCGTGAGCGGGTCGTCCGCGGGCACGCAGCCCATGCCGTTCGGCGAAGTGATCACCGGGATGCCGTAGGTCTGCTGCAACTTCGTGATCTCCGGCCCGGCCTCGGACAGCGTCGCGCCGTGGCCGATGAAGATCACCGGGCGCATCGCGTCGGCGAGCATGTCGAGGGCCTTCGCAACGTCGGCGTCCGAGGCGCCCGGCCGGTGCTGGCCGAACACATGGGACGCGGGCGGCACCTCGACGTCGTCCTCTTCCTGGTAGACGTTGTACGGGACGTC
>DASTHP010000158.1:0-14237 GCA_035718125.1 Burkholderiales bacterium
CTACGCGCGCCTGGCGCGCTCGCAGAAAGCCGAAGACCGCCAGGTCGCCGAGAAGGTGGGCGTGCTGTTCCCCAACCAGGCGAGCTGGGGCACGCACGTCAACATCTCCGGCGCCGGCGTGATGAAGAACGCGCCGCACCGAGAGGCGGCCGTGAAATTCCTCGAGTACCTCGCCAGCGACGAGGCGCAGCGCTACTTCGCCGACGGCAACAACGAGTGGCCGGTGGTGCCGAGCGTGCAGGTCGTGAACCCGGTGCTCTCTGCCTTCGGCGCCTTCAAGTACGATCCGGTCAACGTCGCGGTGCTCGGGCGCAACCAGCCCGCCTCGCAGCGACTCTACGACCGCGTCGCCTGGAAGTAGCGGCGCGTCAGCGCGACCAGCGGCACCAGCCCCACCAGCACGATGACGAGCGAGGGCACCGCGGCCTCGGCCAGGCGCTCGTCCTTGGCCAGGTTGTAGGCCTCGATCGCCAGGGTGTCGAAGTTGAACGGCCGCAGGGCGAAGGTGGCCGGCAGCTCCTTCATGACGTCGACGAAGACCAGCAGCGCCGCGCTCGCGAGGCTCGGCGCGATCAGCGGGGCATGCACGCGCGCGAGCGTCGCCGCGGGCGAGGCGCCCAGGCTGCGCGCGGCGTCCTCCATGCTCGGCGTGATGCGCGCCAGGCCCGCCTCGGTGGTCTGCAGCGCGACCGCCAGAAAGCGCACCAGGCAGGCGTACACCAGGGCCGCCAGCGTGCCGGTGACGAGCAGACCCACCCGCACGCCGAACACGTCTTCGAGCAGCGCCGCGAGCCAGTTGTCCAGGCGACCCAGCGGCACCAGCACGCCGATGGCGATCACCGCGCCCGGCATCGCGTAGCCCAGTGCCGCGACGCGGTTGGCCGCTGCAGCGGTGCGGCTCCTCGAAATGCGCGCTGCGTAGGCCATCACCAGGGCGATCGCGACGGCCGCCGCCGCGGTCACGCCGGACACGATGAAGCTGTTGCCGACCAGCGCCAGCAGGCGCGCGCCCCAGCGCCCCTCCGGGTCCGCGAATGCGAGCAGCCCGAGGATGCCGGCGGGGAGCACGAATCCGAGCAGCACCGGTGCCGCGCAGGCCACGAAGGCGAGCGCCGCCGCGGCGCCGCGCAGGCGCGTGGGCGGCGTGCGCTTGCCCTGCGACTGGCCATGGTAGGCGGCGCGCCCGCGCGAGGCGCGCTCCAGCAGCAGCACCACCAGCACGAAGCCGAGCAGCACGCTCGAGAGCTGCGCCGCCGCCGCGGTGTCCCCCATCGACAGCCACGCCTTGAAGATCCCGGTGGTGAACACCTCGAGCGAAAAGTAGGACACGGTGCCGAAGTCCGCGAGCGTCTCCATCAGCGCGAGCGCGGTGCCGGCGGCGAGCGCCGGCCGCGCGAGCGGCAGCGCCACGCGCCAGAAGCTGCCCCAGGCCGACAGCCCCGCCAGGCGGCCCGACTCGATCGCGCTGCGCGACAGGTCGCGAAACGCCGTGCGCGCGATCAGGTACACGTAGGGATACAGCGCCAGCGAGAGCACGACCGCCGCGCCGCCGAGCGAGCGGATCTCGGGAAACCAGTACTCGCGCGCCTGCCATCCGGTGGCCGCGCGCAAGGCCGTCTGCACCGGCCCGGTGTACTGCAGCCAATCGGTGTAGGCGTAGGCCATGACGTAGGCCGGCATCGCAAGCGGCAGCATCAGCGCCCACTCGAGCAGGCGTGCGCCGGGAAAGCGGTAGGTCGCCACCAGCCAGGCCGAGATCACGCCGATCGAGATCACGCCGGCGGCAACGAGCGCGAGCAGAGCAGCGGTGTTCCCCACGTAGCGGGGCAGCACCGTGGACGCCAGGTGGCGCCAGGTTTCACCCGCGGGCTGCAGGAGGCTCGCCAGCACGGCGAGGATGGGCAGCGCGAGAAGGACAGCAATGCCGACCGACAACCAGGCGGCAGGCCGCAAGGCAACTGCCTGGCGCGCCCTAACTATTTGATCGGAAAGCATTCGCAATTCTAACAAGAACGATTCTTGTTCCGTGACCCGGGCGTATAATCGCTCCTGCATGAACCAACTCGAAGTCCAGGGCCTGCACCACGGCTACAACGGCCATGAGGTCGTGCGCGGCCTCGACTTCGTGCTGCCGCGCGGCGCCATCGGCTGCCTGCTGGGCCCGAGCGGCTGCGGCAAGACGACGGTCCTGCGCTGCATCGCCGGCTTCGAGACCCTGCGCGCGGGCAGCATCCGCCTCAATGGCACGCTCGTCTCCGGGCCCGGCGTGATGCTATCCCCCGAGAAGCGCCATATCGGCATGGTGTTTCAGGACTATGCCCTCTTTCCGCACCTGTCGGTCGCGCAGAACATCGCCTTCGGCCTGGGCGACCTCGCGCGCGAGGTGCGCGAGGCGCGCGTGCGCGAGATGGCCGAGCTGGTGCGCCTGGGCGACGCGCTCGGCCAGTTCCCGCACGAGCTCTCGGGCGGCCAGCAGCAGCGCGTGGCGCTGGCACGCGCGCTCGCCTCGCGGCCCGAGCTGCTGCTGCTGGACGAACCGTTCTCCAACCTCGACGTGGAGCTGCGCGAGCGGCTGTCGCTGGAAGTGCGCGAGATCATCAAGGCGAGCGGCGCCACCGCCGTGCTGGTGACGCACGACCAGCACGAGGCCTTCGCCATGGCCGACGAGATCGGCGTGATGCACGAAGGCCGCATCCAGCAATGGGACAGCGCCTACAACCTCTACCACCGCCCGGCCAACCGCTTCGTCGCCGATTTCGTCGGCCAGGGCGTGTTCCTCCCGGCCAAGGTACTCAATGCGCGCAGCGTGGAGATCGAGCTCGGCGTGCTGGAAGGCGAGATCCCCAACACCTGCCAGATGGGCTGCGACGCCTGCGGCAAGGGCTGCCTCGCCGACGTGCTGCTGCGGCCCGATGACGTCATGCACGACGACGCCTCCGCCACGCAGGCCGAGGTGGTGCACAAGGCCTTCCGCGGCGCGGAGATCCTCTACACGCTGCGCCTGGCAAGCGGCCGCAAGGTGCTCGCGCTGGTGCCCAGCCACCACAACCACGCGCTCGGCGAACGCATCGGCATCCGCCTCGACGTGGACCACGTCGTAGCGTTTCACCCCGAGGGCTGATCCCTCAGGCTGTAGATCGCGCGCAGCTCGAGCTCGAACTCGCGCCCCGCCAGCTCGGGCGGCAGCTGCACGAACGGCTTGGCGGTGCGAAACATCTCGAGCGCCTGGCGGTCGAGCACCTCGTGCCCCGAGCTCCTGGCGACGCCGAGCGCGGCGATGCCCCCATCGCGGCCGATGGTCATGCGCACCACCACCACGCCTTCCCAGTTGTTGTCGATCGCCGAAAGGGGGTAGCGCTTGAAGCGCGCCGCGACGGTCACGAGCTGCAGGCGGTAGCGGTCGAGGGCACCGGGATCGGGACCCGGCGAGGCGGCGGGTGCCGGCACCGGCTCGAAGCGCGCAAGCGGGCCGAGCGCCGGCAGCGAGGCGGCAGGCACCGGCGCGGCTGTTGCCGAGGGCGCCGGGCTCGTCGTTGCGGCCTGCATGGCCGGAGCGGGCGCGGACTGCAGTGCGGGCACCGGCGGCGGCGCTGCGACCGGCTCCACTGGCGCCTTGGCAACCGGGGGCGGCGGCGGCGCCGGCTTTGCGGCGGGCGGCGGGGGCGCCGCGCGTTTCTCCGGCGCCGGGGCCTTGCGCGGCGCTTCCGCGGGAGCGCTCGCTGAGGGCTTCGCCTGCGGCTGCATCAGGCGCGCGACCAGCGGCGCGGGCACCTGCGGCAGCTGCGCCGCGAGCTCGCGCAGCGAGGGCGCCGCGGCAAGCAGCAGCGCGTGCAGCAGGACCGACGCGAGCAGAGCGAGCCCGAAGCTGCGGTTCGCCCGGTCGCGCGGCATGGCGACGATCAGCGGCGCTGCAGCGCCCGCCATACCTTCTCGGGCGTGAGCGGCATCTCGAGGTGCGTCACGCCCGCCTCCGCCAGCGCATCGAGCACCGCGTGCACCACTGCCGGCACCGCGCCGATGGTGCCGATCTCGCCGCAGCCCTTCACGCCGAGGAGGTTGGTCTGGCAGGGCACGCTCTCGTCGAAGGCGTTGGTCATCGGCGGGAACTGGTCGGCGCGCGGCACGCAGTAGTCCATGAGCGAGCCGGTGAGCAGCTGGCCGCTCTCGGCGTCGTAGACCGCCTGCTCGTACAGCGCCTGCCCCACGCCTTGCGCGATGCCGCCCTGGATCTGGCCCTCGACGATCATGTGATTGATGATGCGCCCGATGTCGTCGACGCTCGTGACGCGCGCGAGCTCCACGGTGCCGGTCTCGGGATCGATTTCCACCTCGCAGGCCTGCGCGCCGTTCGGCCAGGACGGCGTCGAAGGCGTCTGCGTCGCGGAGACGCGCAGGCGGCGATCGGCTGCGCGCGCGGCGAGCTCGGACAAGCCGATCGAGCGGTCGGTGCCGGCGATGAAGAAGCGCCCGCCGCGGAACTCGATGTCCGCCGGCGCCGCCTCGAGCGCGTCGGCCGAGAGTTCCTTGCCGCGCGCGATCAGCGTGCGCCCCGCCGCCACCACCGCCGAGCCGCCGATGAACGCCGAGCGCGAGCCGACGCTGCCCACGCCGTTGGCGCGGTCGGTGTCGCCCTGCACGAGGGTGATGCCCTTCGCGGGAATCTGCAGCACCTCGGTGATGAGCTGCAGGTAGCTCGTCTCCAGCCCCTGCCCCATCGCCTGCGTGCCGGAGAACACCGTGACGTGGCCCTCCGCGTCGACCTCGATGTCCACGGTCTCGGTGGGCAGCGCGCCTGTCCATTCGAGGTACGCCGAGAGTCCCCGGCCGCGCAGCCGGCCGCGCCTGGCCGATTGCGCGCGCCGCGCCTCGAAGCCCTGCCAGTCGGAAAGCTTCACGAGGCCCTCCAGCATGCGCGGGAAGTTGCCCGTGTCGTAGATCTCGCCCGCGTGCGTGGCGCGCGGCAAGTCCGCGGGCTGCAGGAGGTTCTTCATGCGGATCCGCACCGGGTCGATGCCCATCTCGCGGCCCGCCTTCTCGATCAGGCGCTCCATCACGAAGTTGCCCTCGGGCCGGCCCGCGCCGCGGTAGGCGCCGGTGGCCATGGTGTTGGTGAGCACGCCCTGCATGTGGTAATCCACCGCGGGCACGCGGTACACCGAGGTGACGACCTTCGCCACCATCATCAGCGGCACCATGGCCGAGGAGCCGACCGGCACCGCGCCCATGTTGCCGAGCATGTGCAGCTTCAGCGCGAGGATGCGGCCCTGCGCGTCCAGCGCGAGCGCTGCCTTGAAGCGCATGTCGCGGCCCATGTGCGCGGCGAGGAACTCTTCGCTGCGATCGCCGCGCCAGCGTACCGGGCGCGCGAGCTTGCGCGCCGCATAGGCGACGATCGCCTCTTCGGTCTGCAGGCCGGTCTTCATGCCGAAGCCGCCGCCGATGTCGCCGTTGACGATGCGAAAGTCCGTGGGCTTGCCGCCGAAGGTCGCCGCCAGCAGGTCGCGCGCGCCGGTCGGCTGCTGGCATTGCGTGTAGACCGTGGTGCGCCCGCCCGCGTGCACGCCGATCGCGCAGCGCGGCTCCATCGCCACGGCGATGACGCGCTGGTTGTGCAGCTCGATCTCGGTGACGTGCGTCGCCTGCGCAAAGGCGGCCGCAACCTCGGCAGGCTTGCCGTAGCGCGTCTCGGCAGCGACGTTGCCCGGCGCCTCGGGCCAGAGCAGCGGCGCCCCCGGCGCCACCGCGTCGCGCGCATCCACCACGCAGGGCAGCGCCTCGTACTCCACGGCGACGAGGTCCGCGGCGTCCTGCGCCTGCTGGCGCGTCTGCGCCACCACCGCGACCACCGGGTGCCCTACGTAGAACGCCCTGCCGTCGGCGAGCGGCGTGCGCGGCGGCGCCGACATCGGCTGCCCGTCGGCGCGCTTGAACAGCGGCGGCGTCGGGATGTGCTTCACGCCATCGGCGCGCAGGTCGGCCATGGTCCACGCCGCGATCACGCCCGGCGCGGCGAGCGCCGGTCCCACGTCTATGGACGCGATCCTCGCGTGCGCGTGCGGCGAGCGCACCAGCACGATTGCGGCCTCGCCCTCGAAGCGCCGGTCGTCGCTGAACAGGCCCTTGCCGACCAGGAGGCGGTCGTCCTCCAGGCGCTTTTGCGAGCGCGAGGCGCCGAAGCGCGCGGATTCGGGATCGAACTGGATGGCGGGTGCAGGTACGGGTGCGTTCATCGGTTCTTCACTCAGGGGCTGGCGGCGAAAACTAAAACGCCCCGCGCGGGGGCGTTGTCGGGTCGTGGCGAGCGCAGTTTACCGCGAACCCGCGGCCCCGCCGAGCGCCGAGGCGAGTGCGCGCGCCTCGGCAACGCCAGCGGCATCGCGGTCGGCCTCGCTCACCGCCAGCGCCCGCTCGTAGTAGGCACGCGCCGCATCGCGCTCGCCCTGCAGCGCGCTGGCGCGCCCCAGGCCGATCAGGTCGAGCGTGAGCTTGCGCGGCACGCCCAGATTGCGGTCGATGGCAAGTGCCTCGGTCAGGGGCGCCAGCGCGCCGGCGCCATCGCCGGCGGCGATTGCCGCCATGCCGGCGAGGCGCAGCGCATTGGCGGCTTCCGCGTCATCGGACACGGCGCGAGCCGCGGCAAGCGCCCCTTTGGCGGCCTCCGCCGCCTCGCCATGGCGGCCTGCCTCCAGCGCCAACTGGCCCCTGACGTTCTGGATCGCCGCTGCGAGCGCGCACGGTTGCCCGCACCAAGCAGCGGCGCGCTCCGCCCATTCCGCGGCGCCGGCGGTGCGCCGCTCGTCCAGATCGAGCACCGCGCGGCGCAGCGCGGCCTGCGCCCGGCGCTCGGCCGCGTAGCTGAGCGTCGCACGCTCGAGCAGCGGCGCGAGGCTGGCGCGCGCCTCTTCGAGCTTGCCCTGCCGCTGCAGGACGATGGAAAGATTGATGGCGTTGGCGGCGATGCCATCGGCATCCTCCAGGGCGAGCGAGCGCCGCAGCGCTTCCCGGTAGTGCAGCGCGGCAACCTCCAAGTCGCCGCGGCGCAGCGCCACTTCCGCGCGCCGGTTCGCCTCCATCGCCGCGCTCGATGGCACCTTCGCCGGCTGCTCGGGCGTGCTGGGCGCGGGCGCGCGCGCGCAGGCAGCGAGCAGCGCGCAGGCGAGGAGCGCCGCGAAGTGGCGCATCAGCGCCGCGCCGCCGCCGCCGAGGCACGCGCGCCGCCGCCGAAGGACTCGAAGCTGTCCATCGGCAGCGTGCGCATCGCCGGCGGCTCGAGGTTGTCGCGGATCAGCCAGCTCGCCTTGGCCGCGCCGATCACTTCCTGGCTGTCGTACAGGAGCTGGCCGCCGTCGCGCACCAGCGCGGGCGTCTGCGCCAGCACCTGGTGCAGGGCTTCGCCGTTCTTGCGCGTGGCCGCGCGGATTTCCGCCGCCGCCTCGCCGATCGAATCGAGCGCGGTGCCGAGCTTGCGCGTGAGCGCCGGCAGCTCGTTGGCCGCCTGCGTCGTCAAGCGCTCGGTAGAGGCGAGCGCGGCATCCGCCTTGCCGCCGACGGCGAGCACGGTGCGGTCGGCGTCGCGCAGGAAGCGGCGCAGGTCGCGGTTGGTCTCGGGCAGCTCCTGGATCAGGGCGCTCGCGCTGGCGAAGGACTTGCGGAAATCGCCGTCCGGGCGGTTGAGCTCGGCGAGCGTGCGGCGCAACTCGGCCACCACCGGCGCGAGCTGCGCGCGGATGTCTTCCACCAGCTCCGGGACGCCGCGCGCGGGCGCGTAGCCGATGACGTCGCCGTCGCTCACCGGCTCCCTGGAACCCTTCGGGTCGCTGCCGGGCACCAGCTGGATGTTCGCCGCGCCGATGTAGCCCTCGCGCGTCAGCCGCGCGCTCGATCCCTTGGTGAGCCGCGGCGCATACTCGCTGATGATCCCGAGCTCCACGCGCACGCCGCGGTCGGTGATCTCGAGGTTCTTCACGTCGCCCACCGGCAGGCCGAACAGGCGCACCGACATGCCCTTGTTGATGCCGAACACGTCCTCGGCGAAGAAATAGATCTTGGTGTGCCGCACGAACGCGCCCTGCTTGTAGGCCACCAGCAGCACGGCGCCGATGAGCGCGCACACGGCGGTGACCAGGAACAGGCTGATCTGCCTGCGCACCCCGGGAAAACGCCGGGGTAGTACCTGCGGGTCCTGCATGGCTTCCTCCTCCCAGTCGCGATTGCGAATCTAGTCCGCTGCGTCGTGCCCGTCCTCCAGGCGCACGAAGGTGCCTTGCGGGCAATGCGCAAGATACGCCGCGGCGAATGCTTGCGCTTGGCGGCGCTCGGCGGGCGCGAGGCTGCGGGGCAGGTCCTCGGCCAGCACCAGCCGCGGGGCGCCCAGCATCAGCCTGGCATGGCCGGCCAGCAGCTTTTCGAAAGGCGTCATTTCCTCGGGCAGCCTGGCGAGCAGCGCGCGCGCGTCCCCGGCAAAAGGCTCGAGCAACGCATACACGCGTGGCGCGACGCCCTGCATCTGCCGGGGCGCGTGATAGGCCAGCGGCAGCGCGATGTTCTCCCAGGCGTTGAGGTGGCTGATCAGGCCGCCGTTGGCCGGCAGGAAGGCGACCTGCGCACGCACGGCGGCGCGCGCACGGGCGTCGAGCGCCTCGAGCTCCGCGCCGAGGACCACCACGCGCGCATCGCGTCGCGGCCTGAAGTCCAGCACCGCCGCGAGCAGCGCGGCCTTGAGCGCCGCGCTCACCGCCGGCACCACGTGGCTGCCGCCCGCCGGGACCCAGATGCGCGCCTCCAGGCGCGGCGCATCATCGGCCGGCTCGTAGCCAAGCGCGATCGCCGCTGTGGGCACGGCATTCATTGGGACGCGGTGAACAGCCCGAACAGGGCCGAGCCGTACACCAGGTAGGCGAACACGACGTTGAGCAGCATCACCGCGAGCGTGGACTGCGTGACCGCGCTGATCGCCGCCTTGGGCACGGCGTTGATCGAGTTGCCCGGCGGATTGAGGCCGTAGTAGCAGGCGATCACGCCGATCGCCGCACCGAACAGCAGGCTCTTGCCGACCGCGTACACCAGGTCGAGCGGGCTCGCCAGCTCGAAGAAGCTGCCCGCCATCTCGAAGAAGGAGACATGGATGACGAGCGCGCTGAGCAGCATGCCGCCGCCGACCGCGATGAACTGCACGTAGACCGTGAGCGCGGCGTTGGCGAGCGCGATGCCGAGCACGCGCGGCACCACCAGGTAGTCCTGCGGGTCGATGCGCAGGTGGCGCAGGCTCGCGAGCTCCCCCGAGATCTTCATCAGCGCGAGCTCGGTGGACACCGCGGTGCCGCTGCGCTGGATCACCAGCACCGCGGCGATCAGCGGCCCGATCTCGCGCAGCACCACCCACAGCAGGATGCGCACCGCCAGCGCGGCATCCGCGTCCAGCACCTCGATCACGTACGCGATGATCAGCGTGCCGACGAGCGCGCCGCGCACCACGATGCCGGCGGTGGCGCTCGCCCCGGTGAAGTAGATCTGGCGCGCGAATTCTTCGGCCACCGGCGGCAGCTTGAGCACCCAGCAGCGCCGCAGCACGTGCGCCGCCAGCCGCATCGAGCCTTCGAGTTCGCGGTAGACGCCGATCATCGCGGCGCTATTCCGCCTCCAGCGGGACCTTCAGGGTGGTGCCCTTGACGACGATGCCGCCGCGCGCGCCCGGCTGCACGCTGCCGTAGCGCGGCGCGAAGACGGCCGGCAGCGGTCGCGCCTCGGGCGGCGCGACCCACAGGCGCAGCAGGTGGCGGTGGCGCTCGGGCTGCGGCCAGTTCTCGAAGTCGCCGCGCGAATGCAGGATCTGGTGGTTGTGCAGCAGCTGGATGTCACCCGGGCGGAAATCCATGGCGAGGTGGATCTGCGGGTCGTTGCACAGCTCGTCGATGAGGTCCATCGCCTCGCGTTGCGCGCGCGAGAGCCTGCGCGCCTCGGGGAAGAGCCGCTGCGCCGACTCGATGTACTGGCGCACGTAGATGCAGGAAAGCCTGCCCGCGTGCCAGTGGAAGATCGGGATGTCGAACCACGGCTGCATGCCCTCGGGCACCTCGCCGCGCCGGTCGGTGGGAAACGGCTCGAACAGCGCCGGCACGAGATCGGGGCGCCGCGCGAGCACCTCGTTGAACACCGTCATCGAGCTCGCGAGGTAGCTTTCGCCGCCGGCCTTCGCCGTCTTCAGGCACAGCAGCCCGACGAGGTCGATCGAGTCGGTGTGGTACTCCAGGCGCCGGTTGGTCTGGTAGTAGCGCACCCGCGGGTCGCTGATGTCGAGGCCCAGGTCCTTGACGTGGCCGAGCAGGTGGCCCCTGGCGTTCTGCGAGCGGAAGCTGCCGAGCCAGGAGCCCATGCCGAGGTAGGCGATCGCCTGCTCCTCGCGCGACATGCGCTCCACCGGCAGCCCGCGCAGCAGGATGAAGCCGCGGCCCTCCAGCAGCTCGGCGAGGATTGCCTTCAGCACGCCACCCAGCCGGGGCAGCGGGAAGGTGGCCGGGGAAAGGCTCGCGAGGGGGACGCCGCGCGCGCCTTGCACCGCCGCAGCGATCTCGGCGAGCTCGGCGCTGCTGAAGTGGCGGATCCAGTCCTGCCGGGCGGCGAGTTCGCGCCCGGTCCAGACACCCGGACCGCGGACAGGTACAGTGTGCATCCCGAGGAGGAGCATACCGTGAAAAAACTCGCCGTCGCCCTGGCGCTCGCCGCCAGCGCGAGCGCCTTTGCGCAGAACTACCCCAGCAAGCCCATCACCTTCGTCATCCCGTTCGCCGCCGGCGGCGACTCGGATCTCTCCGGTCGCAATGTCGCCGCGCACGCGTCGAAATACCTGAACAACCAGCCGATCGTCTCGGTCAACCGCACCGGCGCCTCCGGCGCGATCGGCGCCATGGCGGTGAAGAACGCGGCGCCCGACGGCTATACCCTGCTCGTCGCGCGCATCGCCACGCACGCCATCCTGCCCGCGCTCGACTCCAAGCTCCAGTACAAGTGGAACGAGTTCACGATGCTCTCGCTCATCGAGCTCAACCCGTACATCTGCTTCGTCAAGGGCGACTCGCCGTTTCGCACCGCGCGCGACCTGGTCGACGAGATCCGCCGCAACCCGGGCAAGCTCAACTTCTCCACGGCCGGCCCGGGCACCAGCCAGAACATGGCGGCGCAGTACTTCATGACCCTGGCGGGCCTCACCAAGGACCACGCCGTGGGCATCCATTACAAGGGCGGCGGCGAGGTGACGACCGCGGTGATCGGCGGCCAGGTGCAGTTCGCCTGCAACAACGCGCCCACCGTCATCGGCCAGGTGAAGGCCGGCGCCGCGCGCGCGCTGTTCGTCACGCCCACGCGCCTCGCCGAGCTGCCGGATGCGCCCAGCGCCGCCGAGACCGGCTTTCCGGACATGAACAAGATCGTCGGCTGGACCGCGCTGATGGGCCCGCCGGGGCTGCCGAAGGAAGTGGTCGAGCGCTGGACCGAGGTGTTCGCCAGGCTGGCGAAGGATCCGGATTGGCAGCAGGGCAACGCCCGCATCGGCGGCATTGCCGCCATCCGCTCGCCGGCGGAGAGCGAGCAGTTCATGCGCGAGCAGTACGAGCTCTACGACAAGCTCATCACCACGCTGGGCATCCGGCAGTAGCGCAGGCGCGGGGCCTGGCGCCTAGTACTTCGGCGCGGCGACCCGCTCGATCAGCACGTTGACGCAGGCGGGCCGGCCGTTCTCGAGCGCGGCTGCCGCGCGCGCCAGCGCGCTCGGCAGCTCGCCAAAGGACGGCACGTCCTCGCCGTGCGCGCCCATCGCGGCCGCCACGGCGCCGTAGCGCGTGGGGAGCAGCTCGCAGCCGTGCGCACGCGCGGCGCCGTAAGCGCGCAGCTGGATCTGGTACTCGGCATTCCAGGCCGCGTCGTTGCCGATGACCGCGAGATAGTTCAAGCCGTAGCGCACCGCAGTGTCGATCTCCGACATGTGAAAGCCGAAGGTGCCGTCGCCGAGCATCGCGACCACCCGCGCCTGCGGGTACGCCAGCTGCGCCGCGGCCGCGAACGGCAGCGCGGCGCCGATCGAACCCGCCGGCCCGTTGATCACGCGCCGCGGCGCGCTCAGGCAGGCCTGCGCCCACTGCCCGAATTCGCCGCCGTCGGAAACGAGGATCGCGTCGGGCCGCTCGAGCAGGCGCTGCACCTCGCGGCAGACGGCGACTGGATGGTTTCGCGACTGGATCTCCTGCCACGCCGGCGGCCGGTAGCCCAGGGCCGAGCGGACTTCGTCGCGCCAGCCGCCCTCGCATAGCCGTGCGTCGGCGGTGAACGCTGCCGCGGAAAGCACGCGGCAGCCATCCGCAAACGCCTTGCCGAACTTCAGCGTGAAATCGGCGCGCTTGCCAAGCAGCAGCACGACGTCGGCCTGCTTGAGCACGTCCGCCAGCCGCCCGAGGCTCGGGTCGTTCACGCCGCGCGGGCTTTCCATGCCGATCACCGGGATGCCGGTGGCCTCCTCGAGCGCGCGCGCGCCGTTGCGCATGCGCGCCGGACCGGCAAGGATCAGCGGACGCTTCGCCGCGCGCAGCGCCTCGAGGATCTCGCGCGAAATCTCGCTGGACTCCGGCGCCGCGCGGAAATCGGGCGCGCGCGGCTCATCGGTCACTGCGTCCAGCACGTCGTTCGGCACGCTCAAGTGCACCGGCCCCGGCCGTCCGCTGGAGGCTTCGCGCCAGGCGCGCGCCACGTCGGCCGCGAGGCCCTGGGTTGATTGCGCGGTCCATGACGCCTTGGCGAGTGGCGCCGCGATGTCGGCCTGGCGCATCTCCTGGAAGGCGCCCTTGCCCAACTCGTCGAGCGGCGCATGGCCGGAGATCAGGATGAGCGGCGACTCGGCCGCGAGCGCCGTATAGAGCGCGGAGACTGCATTGGCGTGACCGGGGCCTCCGGTCACCAGCGCGACGCCCGGCGTGCCGGTCAGGCGCCCCCAGGCGTCGGCCATGTGCACCGCCGCGGCTTCGTGGCGCACATGGATGAGGGAGAGCTTCGCGTCGAGCGCCGCGTCGAACACCGGCATGACGTGGTTGCCCGAGAGCGTGAACACATGGCGAGTGCCGGCCGCGGCCAGCGCGCGCGCGAGGATGTCGGCGCCACGCAGCTTCAAGGCGCAACCTCCGGAAGGGGATTGGCGGAGAGAGAGGGATTCGAACCCCCGGGACGGTTACCCGCCCAACAGATTTCGAGTCTGCCGCAATCGACCACTCTGCCATCTCTCCGCGGCAGGGCGGATTTTATCAGGGCCGCGCCCCGCGGCAGCCCGGGCGCGTTCAAGGTCGCGCGAGCTTCTCGACGCCACCCATCCAGGGGCGCAGCGCCGGCGGGATCGTCACCGAGCCGTCGGCGTTCTGATAGTTCTCGAGGATCGCCACCAGCGTCCTGCCCACGGCGAGGCCGGAGCCGTTCAGCGTGTGCACGGGCTCGGGCTTGCCCTTGTCGTTGCGGAAGCGCGCCTGCATGCGCCGCGCCTGGAAGGCCTCGAAGTTGGAGCAGGAGCTGATCTCGCGGTACGCGTTCTGCCCGGGGAGCCACACTTCCAGGTCGTAGGTCTTCGCCGAGGAGAATCCCGTGTCGCCGGTGCACAGCGTCATCACGCGATACGGAAGCTCCAGCTTCTTGAGGATCGCCTCGGCGTGCCCGGTGAGCTCCTCGTGCACGGCGTAGGAGGTCGCCGGATGCACGACCTGCAGGATCTCGACCTTGTCGAACTGGTGGTTGCGGATCATGCCGCGCGTGTCCTTGCCCGCGGCGCCCGCCTCCGAGCGAAAGCACGGCGAGTGGCAAACGAACTTGAGCGGCAACTGCTCCAGCGGAACGATCTGCTCGCGCACGAAGTTCGTCACCGGCACCTCGGCCGTCGGGATGAGGTACAGGTCGCGGTCCTGGATCTTGAACAGGTCGCCGCTGAACTTGGCGAGGCTGGTAACCCCGTCGGCGCAGGCCCCGCTCACCATGTAGGGGACATAGACCTCGGTGTAGCCGTGCTCGCGCGTGTGCACGTCGAGCATGAATTGCGCGAGCGCGCGGTGCAGGCGCGCCACGCCGCCCTTCAATACCGTGAAGCGCGCGCCGGCAAGCTTGGCGGCCGTCTCGAAATCCAGGCCGAGCGGCGCACCGACGTCCACGTGGTCCTTCGGCGCGAATTCGAGCTTGCGCGGCGCTCCCCAGCGGCGCGCCTCGACGTTCTGCTC
>DASTHP010000159.1:0-3916 GCA_035718125.1 Burkholderiales bacterium
TGCAGCGTCGTCTTGCGGTTGAGCAGCCTGAGCACCACCGACTCGCCGTACTGCGTGGGCATCGAGGACATGCGCACGTCGATCTTCTGGTCGCGCACCATGACGTTGAGGCGCCCGTCCTGCGGCAGGCGCTTCTCCGAGATGTCCAGGCCGGCCATCAGCTTGAGCCGCAGCACCAGCGCGGGCCCGATGCGGATGTCGGCGTCGGTCTGCGGATTGAGCGCGCCGTCGATGCGGAAGCGGATCTGCAGCTTCGCTTCCTGCGGCTCGATGTGCACATCGGAGGCGTTCACCTGCACGGCGTCCTCGAACACCGACTGCAGGAGCTTCACCACCGGCGCTTCCTCCGCGCCGACGCCCGCGCCGAGCGCGCCGAAATCCACGTAGGTTTCGCCGATGTCGCGCTCGAGCTCCTTGGCGAGCCCGGTGATCTCCTGCGTGCGCCGGTAGACCCGGTCGATGGTCTGCAGCAGCAGCGCCTCGCTCACCACCGCGAGCTCGATGTCGCTCTGCAGCAGCCGGCCGATCTCGTCGTAGCCAAAGAGGTCGGTCGGGTCGGCCATGCCCACGAGGTAGCCGGCACGCCGGCTCTCGAGCACCAGGGCGCGGAAACGCCGCGCCTGCGCCTCGGGCAGGCGCCGCACCACGTCCTGGTTGAGGTTGTAGAACTTCAGGTTGATGAACGGAATGTTCAGCTGCTTGGAGATGGCCTCGCAGATCTGCTCGTCGTTGACGAAGCCCAGCTCGACGCAGACGCGGCCGAGCTTGCGGCCGCTCTTCTTCTGCTGCTCGAGCGCGAGGCGCAACTGATCCTGCGAGATCGCCTTTTGTGCGACGAGCACGTCGCCGAGGCGGATTTTTTCCGGGCGTCCCATGATGAGGCTCCGAGCCGAGGAGGCGCCGGCCATTATCCGCGAATCCCGCGCGCCGCGCTTTTCCGCTCTCGGGCAAGCGCTTATCATGCGCGCTCCCCGGACCACGCCCGCACGAGACCTCGATGAAAGCCTTTGCCTCGCACGCCGATCTCAAGCCCAAGAAGATCACCTTTCAGCGACTGTCCAAGAGCGCCTATGCGTTCACCGCCGAGGGCGACCCCAACACCGGCGTGATCGTCGGCGACGACGGCGTGATGGTGATCGACACGCAGGCCACGCCGCTGATGGCGCGCGAGGTTATCCGGCGCATCCGCCGCGTTACGGCGAAGCCGGTCAAGTACGTGGTGCTCTCGCACTACCACGCCGTGCGCGTGCTGGGCGCCTCGGCTTACAAGGCCGAGCAGATCATCGCCAGCCGGCGCACGCTCGGGCTCATCCAGGAGCGCGGCAAGCAGGACATGGCGAGCGAGATCGGGCGTTTCCCGCGCCTGTTCCGCGGCGCAGGATCGATCCCGGGCCTAACCTGGCCGACCCTGGTGTTCGACAGTTCGTTGACTGTGATGATGGGCAAGCTCGAGGTCCGCATCATGCAACCGGGCCCGGGGCACACCGGCGGCGACACCATCGTCTGGCTGCCCAAGGAGCGGGTGCTCTTTTCAGGCGATCTCGTCGAGTACAACGCCGGCATCTACACCGGCGACGCCCACCTCGAGGAGTGGCCCAACACGCTGGACAAGCTGCGCGCGCTCAAGCCGCGCGCGCTCGTGCCGGGGCGCGGCCCGGCGCTCACCACGCCCGCGCAGTCCGAGAAGGCGATCCGCTACACGCAGGACTTCGTGCGCGGGCTGTATGCCTCGGCCCGGCGCGGCGTCGCGGCACGCCAATCGCTCAAGCAGGTGTACCAGGCCACCAAGCGCCGCATGGACCCCGTCTACGGTCGCTTCCCGATCTACGAGCACTGCATGCCGTTCGATGTATCGCGCGCCTATGACGAGGCGCGCGGCATCAAGCACCCGCGCATCTGGACCGCGCGGCGCGACATCGAGATGTGGAAATCGATCGCCTGAGGCGCCTGCTCGCGGGCGCCTGCCAACTACGTCGGAAGAACTCCTGGAATTGAATCCCGCGCTATCCGCCCGGTTGAACCAGGCAGGATAGGCGCAGCCCCGCCGCGGAGGAGGAGGGAGGAGGAAACCGCGGCGGGGCCTGCCTAAGCCTTAGTGATCGTGACGCAGCCGCGCTTCGGTGCACTCCGCGGCGGTGCTGCGAATCTGGCGGGCAAAGCCCGTTACTTTTGCCGCGACTGCGGCGAATCCATTCGCGAATGTCTTCGCGATCGCGCGGGCGCGCTGCTCGCGCGCGTTGCGCTCGATATCCGCCCAGGTTTCGTAACCCAAGGGCAGCCGGAACTCCGCCTTCACCTGCTTTTCAATCTGCTCGATCTCGTACGCGTTCATTTACCTTCCTTTTCCCGCACTTAGTGCGTTGCAGCAAATATACGGCTTTGCAGTCAAAGATAGAATAGCGGAGAATCGCAAAACACCTTTGCGTATGGCGCAAAGGCCACTTGGGGCCAAGAATGCGTGATCTGGTTCACGGAATGCTCGTGTTTTCGAAGGTTGTCCAGGCAGGAAGCCTCTCTGCGGCGGCCCGCGAGCTGGGCGTGTCCACGGCGGTCGTGAGCCGGACACTCGCCGGGCTGGAAGCGCGCCTTGGCGTTCGCCTCGTCAACCGCACCACCAGAAGCCTGCACCTCACGGACGAGGGCGCGGACTACTACGAGACCTGCCAGCGCATCCTCACCGAGATCGAGGAGGCCGACGCCGCAGTCAGCGCGCGCCGCGTGGAACCGCAGGGGATGCTGCGGGTGGCAATGCCCGCCTCGTTCGGCCACAACCACATCGCCCCGCTCATCCCGCGCTTCGCCGAGCGCTACCCGAAGATCGAGCTCGCCCTCGCGCTCTCGGACCGCGCCGTGAATCTCGTCGAGGAAGGCTTCGACCTCGCCATCCGCATCGCCGAGCTGAAGGACTCCTCGCTCGCCGCGCGCAAGCTCGCGCCCAACCGGCGCGTGGTGTGCGCGAGTCCCGCCTACCTGCGTCAGCACGGCGAGCCGAAGACGCCGCAGGACCTCGCGCAGCACAATTGCCTGATCGCCACCTGGGAGCAGGGCATGGCGATGACCTGGGAATACAAGAGCCCCGTGGGCAAGCGCGGCTCGGTGCGCGTCACCGGGCGCTACGCCTGCGACAACTGGGAGGTGCTGCGCGAGTGGGCCGTTGCGGGCCTCGGCGTGGCGCTCAAATCCACTTGGGACGTGCGCAAGCACCTCGAAGACGGCTCGCTCGTGCCGCTGCTGCCCGGCTACGAGTTCGGCACCGACGTCGGCATCTACGCGGTGTACCCGCACCGGCGGCACCTGCCGGCGAAGACGCGCGTCTTCATCGACTTCCTCGCCGAGTCCTTCGGGCCGGAGCCTTACTGGGACAAACCCGTCGGGGACCGGACTGCCGCGCGAATCAAAACGGCCGCTGCTGTCTAAGGATGTGCTAGAACCGCGCTAACGGAGGCCCCGTCGATGAACGCACCGGTCGATCCCGCCAAGCTCGCCGAGGTTTCCCTCGACGACAAGTACACCCTGGACAAGGGGCGCGTGTTCCTCACCGGCACGCAGGCGCTGATCCGCCTCATGTTCCTGCAGCGCGAGCGCGACCGGCGCGCGGGCCTGAACACTGCCGGCTACGTCTCCGGCTACCGGGGTTCGCCCCTGGGCGGCCTCGACCAGGCGCTGTGGCGCGCGAAGAAGCACCTCGAGACGCACCATGTGAAGTTCCAGCCCGGCGTCAACGAGGACCTCGCCGCCACCGCCATCTGGGGCACGCAGCAGGTCGGCATGTTCCCCGGCGCGAAATACGACGGCGTCTACGGCATGTGGTACGGCAAGGGACCGGGGGTGGACCGCTGCGGCGACGTGTTCAAGCACGCCAACTCGGCGGGCACCTCGAAGCACGGCGGCGTGCTGGTGCTCGCGGGCGACGATC
>DASTHP010000160.1:0-19979 GCA_035718125.1 Burkholderiales bacterium
CGGCACGAGGCCGGCGACGGCCGGCGATGGTCCGGTGCGCGAGATCGAGCAGCGCTGCACCGCGTAGTAGGCGTTGCCGGTGTCGCGCAGGTCGGTGAGGAAATTGAACAGGTCGCCCTCGTGCAGCGCCGCGACGTCCACTTTCATGGTGCTCGCGTAGAAGTCCACCGACGCGCCCTTGGCGCCCACCGAGGTCAGCAGGCGCTTGCGCTCGACGCGATAGCGCAGGTCGGGCAGCTCACGCTGCGTGCGGATGCGCGTCATGGCGTCTGCCCACTCCAGGCGCCGCTCTTCGCCGAGAACGCCGAGCTCGCGCAGTTGCAGGTACACCTGGAGCTTCTCCTTGACCTCGCGCTCCTCCTCCGCGATGCGCGCCAGGCGCTCGCGTGCCTGCGTGCGCGCCTCGCGCGCGGCGACGACTTCGCTGCGAGCTTGGCGCTGCTCCTGCTGCACCCAAGCGATGCCGGCGGCGCCTGCCGCGAGCAGGATCAGGCACGCAAGCAGCGGCAGCGCGAGCTTCTTGAGTTCCTGCGCGGTGAAGTTCACGGCAAGTCTCGCGCCAGAATGATGGTAAAGCGCGGCGCCTCGCCGGTATCCGAGGTCGTGCTCATGTCGCCGGAAAGTGTTCCCTCGGACGTCACATCGAAGGGTAGCTGGGTGCGCAGCACGCGGTAGGCTGGATCCGCGCGCAAGGCATTGGCGAAATCCTGCACCTCTGCGGTGATCGCACGGTAGTCGGATCGGCGTGCAGCGCTCACTCGCCCGGACAGTTCGAGAACCTGAGCGGTCTCGCCTGCTGCCGGCTTGCTCGCTGCGCCGGCGCCTGGCGCGGACCCGGCAGCCGGCCGGCCGTCCGGCCGTTCCAGCCGCCACGTCACCGCGTCGAGCTCGATCTGCGGGAAATCATTCATCACACTGGACAGGTACACCAGGGCATCGCGAGGCGCCGCAGTGCGCCGCGCAATGTTGCGGAACTCGTTGACGGTGGCGCGCAGGTTATCGGTGGTGGTCTGGGTGACCGGAAACGCCGAAGTGATGCGCTGGTACTGCTGCGTCGTCTGCAGGGTCTCTGCGCGCAAGTCCCTGGTCTCGCCGCGCATGCCGTAAGCGTCGACCCAGATGGCGCCGGCGTAAAGCGCGCAGGCCGCCAGGCCCAGCGCGCCTGCCGCCACCAAGCCACGCTGCAGCTGCCAGATGAAATAGCTGCGCCGGTCCTCGCGCCGCGCGAACTGTTCGCGCGGCGGCCGCTTGACCGCGAGATGCAGGTAAAGCTGCTCGGCGCCGGTGCCTGCCGGCGCCCCTTTGACGCCGACTTTGCGCGCCGCTTCGGCGGCGTCGAGCGTGACGAACGAAAGCCGGGCGTCCGACACCAGCGCGCGCTCGAACGTGGCGCGCTGTCCCGCCGGCGCCAGGACGATCACCTGCACCGGGGGGCCGTCACGCGGCAACACGCGCAGCGTGGACAAGTACTGCGCGAGGCGGCCGGTCTCCGTGCGCACGAACGCGGCGAGGGCATCGGGTGCCATGTCCACCATGCGTTCCAGGCGCGCGAAGCGCAGCCGGCCTTCCTCCACGAAGCATTGCCGCAGACCTGCGCTGTTGGCGCTGACGACGAAGGCGCGGCCGCCGCGTACGCCGAGCCGCGAGGCAAGCGCCGGAGCGAGCAGAGGGACCGAGTACACGCCGGCGAGCTTCGCGCCCGCCTCGACAAGCGCGTCCAGCCAGGGCGCGAGCTGCTGCGTATTGGTGAAGGAGGTCAGCAGGAGCCGCTCGTTGCGTCGCTCGCCCTTCACCGCGCCGAGCGTGAGCGCGGCGGCGAGGCGCGTGTCGCGGTAGCGCTGCGCGAGGCGCCGCTGCACGACCTGCTCGCGGTCGTTGCCGCGCAGGTAGGGAATCTGCTCCTCGTGGAAATCTTCGCCGGCGAGATCGGCCACCGCGTGGAACAGCGCGCCGCCGCGGCTGGCGAGGAACTCCTGGAAGCCGCCGAGGCCCGTATCGTCGCTGGCGAAGCGCGCCAGCAGCTCGAGGCGCCCGGCCTTCCACGAGTACACGGCGTGGCCGGTGGCGGTGAAGTAGACGACGTGCTTCATGCGCCTAGAATTTCATCTTGCTGATGGTGTCGTACACCGGCCCAAGCACCGACAGCATCACCCAGCCGAGGATTGCGCCGAGCACCAGCGTCAACGCGGGCTCGATCATCGCCTGCACGCGGCCGATGGCCTCCTTCACTTCGCGATTGAAGAAATAGCTGACGTTGAGCAGCGCCGTGTCCAGGCCCCCGGTGTTCTCGCCGATGCGCAGCATGCGGATCACCAGCGGCGGGAACAGCCCGACGTCCTGGAATGCGGCGGTCAGGTTCTTGCCCTCGGCGATCTGCTGGCCGGCGCTGTGCAGCGCGTTCTCGATCGGGCGGTTGCCGACGATTTCCTCGCAGCTGCGCACGGCATCCAGCACCGTAATGCCGGAGGCGTACATCATGGCGAAGCTGGAGGCGAAGCGCGACAGGATGATCTTCTTCAGGATCGGCCCGATGAACGGCATCGAGATCTTGTAGCGATCGAGCGCGAACGCGACCTGCGGATAGGTCCGGGCGGCGTAGCGCACGCCGAACCAGGCGACGAACGGCGCCGCCAGCACCGCCCACCAGTAGTTGACGATGAAGTCCGATACCGCCATCAGGATCACGGTCTGCAGCGGGATCTCCTGGCCCATGTTGCGGATGAAGCCCGTCATCTGCGGCACGAGGTAGATCATGAGGAAGAACGTCACCAGCAGCACGATGCCGCCGACGAAGGCCGGGTACATCATGAGCTTCTTGGTCTGCGCGGCGAGCTCGTCCTCCCACTTGAGCGACTCGCTCAGGCTCTTCAGCACTTCCGAGAGCCGCCCCGTCTGCTCGCCCGAGCGCACCAGGCTGACGAACACCTTGCTGAACACCTCGGGAAACTCGGCGAGCGACTGCGACAGGTTCTTGCCCCCCTCGATCGACTCGACCAGCCCCGAGACCACCTCGCGGAAGCGCGGATTGTCGACGCTGTCTCGCAGGTCCACCAGCCCCTCGACCACCGGTACCCCGGCGCTCGACAGTTGCTCCAAGTGAAAGCAGAAGTTGATGAGGTCCTGGCGCCTGACGCGGGCGCCGCCGATCAGGCGCGCCGCCTGGCTGCTGGGCGCGCCGTAGACCAGATCGAGCCCCATGCGCGAGAGGCGTTGCTCGAGATCGAACGGGTTGACCGCGTCGGTGCGGCCGACCACGCTCTTGCCCTGTGCGTCGATCGCCTTGTAGGTGTACAGGGGCATCCGGGGACCGTAGTGGGGCCGGTGGCCCGCGCTAGGCCATGCGATCCGTGAGGTCGACGACGCGCATCAGCTCTTCGAGGCTGGTGTGGCCGGCGCGCACCATGCGCACGCCGTCATCGGCAAGCGTGCGAAAGCCCTTGGCGCGCGCGGCGGTGAGGATTTCACGCGCGGTGGCGCGGCGCGCGATCAGCTCGTCGAGACCACCGTCGATCTTGAGGATCTCGAGGATCGACTGCCGTCCGCGGAAGCCCTGGTAGTCGCACTGCTCGCAGCCCACCGCCCGGTACAGTGTCGCCGGCTCCGCCGGCGTCAGGCCGACCAGGCGCCGTTCCTTCACGTCCGGGTCGGAGGGCTGACGGCAGGTGCGGCACAGGCGCCGCACCAGGCGCTGCGCGACGATGCCGATGATGTTGCCCGACATGATGTCGGGCACGATGCCGATATCGAGCAGCCGCGGAATGGCGCCGACCGCCGAGTTCGTGTGCAGCGTCGAGTACACCTGGTGGCCGGTCATTGCGGCGCGGAACGCCATCTCGGCGGTGTCGCGGTCGCGGATCTCGCCCACCAGGATGGCGTCCGGGTCCTGGCGCATCATGGCGCGGATGCCGTTGGCGAAATCGAGCTTGGCCGATTCGGCCACTGAGGTCTGCCGGATCAGCGTCATCGGGTACTCGACCGGGTCTTCCAGGGTCATGATGTTGACCCCGTCGGAATTGATGTGATTGAGGATCGAGTAGAGGGTCGTCGTCTTGCCGCTGCCGGTCGGGCCGGTGACCAGGATGATGCCCTCGGGCCGCGCGATCATGCGCTTGAGCAGGTCGAGCGTGCTCTCCTCCAGGCCCAGCTTGTCGAGCGGCACGATGCCCTTCTGCCGGTCGAGGATGCGCAGCACGATGTTCTCGCCGTGCGTGGTCGGCAGGCTGGAGACCCGGAAGTCGACCACGCGGCCGGACATGGTGGCCGAGATGCGCCCGTCCTGCGGCGCGCGCGTTTCGGCGATGTTCATCTTGGACATCACCTTGAGCCGCACCGCCATCGCCGGCCAGTAGGTCTTGTGCAGCGAGCGGATCTGCCGCAGCACGCCGTCGATGCGGTAGCGGATGCGCAGGAAATTCTGCTCCGGCTCGAAGTGGATGTCGGAAGCGGCGCGCTCCACCGCGTCGGCGAGCAGCGCCGAGATCAGGCGCACGACCGGCTGCGAGTACTCGTCGCCCTCGGCGATGGTGGCGTAGTCGACTTCGCCGGTCTCGATCTCGCGCAGGATGCCGTCGATCGAGAACTCGTGGCCGTAGTAGTGCTCGATCGCGCGCTCGATCTCGGAGTCCCCGGCGAGGCGCAGCTCGATCTCGTAGTCGCCTTTCAGGTGCGCGCGCAGCTGATCGACGGCGACGATGTTGTTGGTGTCGGCGAGCGCGACGATGAACCGCTTCGATTGGCGATCCAGCGCCACCGGGAACATGTGGTAGCGCCGCGACATGTCGCGCGGCAGCATCTTGAGCGCGGCCGGGTCGACGATGATGTGCGCCAGGTCCACCGGCTGCAGGCCAAGCTTTTCCGAGAGTGCGTCGCGCAACGTCGCTTCGGACACGAAGCCGAGCTGCACGAGGAGCTTGCCCACCGGCGCCTTGGATTTCGTCTGCTCCAGCAGCGCGATACGCAACTGGTCCTCGGTCAGGATTCCCTGGTCGATCAGGATCTGCCCGATGTGGCGCTTGGCCTGCGGGTTGGTAGGCGAATTCATCCAGCGTCGATGATACAGAAGGCCCGAAAAAACCGGGCTTTAGGATCTGTCAGCGTGCCAACTGCTGCACACGCGCCTGCGCGGCGGCGCGGTCGAAGCTCGCGTTGCGGCCCTCGGCGAGCGCCAGCGCGCGGCGATAGTAGTCGCGCGCCGGGCCGGCCTGGCGCAAGTGCTCCAGGCTCACGGCCAGGTTGTAGGCGTAATCGGGGTTCTCCGGTTCGGCCGCCACCGCTTTGAAGTAGGCCTGCTGGGCCTCGGCCCATCGCGCCTGCTGCGCATACTGGTTGCCGAGCGCAAAATTGAGAACCGCCGATTCCGGTTCCGCGGCGAGCAGCGTCTTGAGGCGGCTCTCCGTCGTGACCGGATCGATCCCCTGGCCGCGCAGCGCGAGCAGGCCCGCGTGCGCGTAGGCGTCGCGCGGGTCTGTCCGCAGCACTTGCCGGTAGAGGGCATCCGCGCTTTCGTAGCGCTGCTCGCGCATGTCCAGCGCCGCCAACCCGAGCAGTGCGTCGCGATTGCCGGGCTCCTCGCGCAGTGCGAGCTGGTACTCGTTCCGGGCCGCCTCGAGCTTGCCTTCCTGGTAGGCGGCGTAACCGGCAGCGACGCGCGGATGTATGCGAGGCACCGGCTGGCTCGCCGGCGGCACCGGGACCTCGGTCGAGCGAGGCGCGGGCGCGCGCGCAACAGGAGCGCGCGTGACAGCTGCGATTCGCGGCGCTGGCGTATCGCGGGGGACGGCCGGGGTGGCCGAACGTGGGGGCGCGGGCGGAGTTGCGCGCGGCGCGGGCTTGGACGCAGCAGGGGTAGAGGAAGGGGCAGGCGGCGTGCTGCTGGGCAGGCCGGGAATCGCTGCAGCGGCACTCGCCGACTGCGACTGCGTCGACGGCGTCGTCGGGGCGCTCGGTGCGGCCGGCGCAGCGACCTCGCCAGTCGGTGGTCGGGGGTTGGTATTGACCAGCGGCGCCGGCGGGCGCAACTGGATCCAGAAATAGATCACCGTGCCGACGATGAACACGCCAAGCGCGCCCATCGTGATGAGGAAGGGCAATCGCGGGTTGGGCTCGCGCACTTTCGCCTCGAATACTTTGCGCGCGGTGGCGCGCTGCGCCGGCTGCGAATCGGCCGCAGGCCGGCGCGGCGCAGCGCCGGAGGCCCTGGGTTGTGGCGCAGATTCGAGCGACAGCGCGCCCGCGGCACCGGTCGATGCGGAGCCGGTCGCAATGTCCTCGGGCAAAATCTCAAGCGGCGCGGTGATGTCCGGCAATTCGGCTCGCGTGACTACGGGCTGCACCGGCGTCTCGGTTCCTGCCGGAGCCTGCGCCGTGTCCGCCAGCTGCAACTCGCTGCCGCCCTCGCTGGCGCGGCGCTGGGCGTCTTCCTTGGCCTTCTCCGCCTTCTTGAGCGCCTCGAGCAGCAGGCTCATGTCAGTTGGCCGCCGGATTCGCAGACGGCTGCGCGCGGCCCGGGTTCGCCGGGTTCGGCTTGCGCAGGAAATCGCTGCCGGGGAGCAACTCGCGGAAGCTCTGGTAGTCGCCATCCAGGCTCGCGTCGCGCACCACGGTGGCGCGCAGGAAGATGACCAACTCGGTCTTTCTGTTCACCTTGCGCTGCTGCGAGAACAGCTCGCGAAGGAAGGGGATCTGGCTCAGGCCGGGAATGCCGTCTTCGATGTTCTCCACCGAGTCCTGCATCAGGCCGCCGAGCACGGCGGTCTGCCCGCTCTGCATGCGCAGCATGGAGTCGAACTCGCGCGTCTCGAACACCGGGATCAAATTCTGTACCGTGGTGAGCGCAGGGTTCGGGTCGGCTTGGTCGGCGACCTTGCGGCGGATCGTCGGCCGCACATTGAGCACGATGGTGTCGACCTCGTTGATCTGCGGCAGCACGCTCATCATGAAGCCCTCGGCGGCGACGTTCGGCGTGGTGGTGAACGCCACCGGCACGACCGGCGCGCCCACACCGCCGGAGGTGATGGTGACGGGCGCCTGCGAGGGTGTGATGGTGAAGTAGACGATGTCTCGCGTCACGCGCAGCAGCGCGGTCTGGTTGTTCAGCACGCTCACCTTGGGACTGGAGAGCACGCGCACGTCACCGAAGGACTCGAGCAGCCGCAGCGCGATGTTCAGGTTCTGGCTCGTGATGGCGCCGCCGATAAGGAAGGCGGTCGTGCTGACGCCCGCCGGGGTGTTGGGGGAGAGCTGGTTGAACTCCATGCCGGACTGGCCGGTGCCGAATGCGGGCCGGCCGACCGTGGTCGCGCCGGTGCGCAACCGCTGCCAGTCGATTCCCTGCTGGTACTCGTTGTTGAGTTGCACCTCGGCGATAGTCGCCTCGATCAGCACCTGCCGGCGCACATTGGCAAGCACGGAATCGAGGAATTCCCGGATGCGCTCATGCTGGCGCGCCGTCGCGCGCACGAAGAGCACGCCGCTTTCGCGGTTGCCGATCACACCGGCGGCATCCTGGGCAGCCGCGCCGGCCGGCTGTTGCGGCGCGGCCGCCGGCGCTGCCGCGCCCGGCCCATCGCGCAGGATGTCCCTGATGTTCTGCACCAGCGTGTCCCAGAGCTGGTTGTTGGACGCAATGTCGATGGTGGCGGTGGCCCCCGTGCCGGTGCTGGAGCTCGCCGCTCCCGCGGCGCCTGCGGTTGCGCTGCCGCCAAACTGCGTCGAGGACTGCGACTGCATCTTGACGTTGCGCGTCGCGCTGACGAAATCCATCTTGTAGGTGCGCAGGAACGGCGAATCGCGCATCACCAGGAGGTTCGGCCCGTCGAGCTCGTAGCGCATGTCGATCTGCCTGGCGATGCGCTCCAGCAGCGCCGGCAGGGTCTGGTCGATCGCATTCAGCGTGACCGAGCCAGCGATGCCCGGGTGGATGTCGATGTTCAGCCGCGCATCGCGCGCAAGCGCGAACAGGAGGTCCTGTACGCGCACGTTGTTGACGACCACGCTGTAGGTTTCGGGGCGGGCCGAAGGCTGGGGCTTGGGTAGTGCCGGGGCGACTCGCACAGGCGCCGGGATCGCGCCGGGTGCCGCCGGAGCCTCCACCTCCTTCGTCAGGTGGGTCGGCGAGGGCTTGGCCGGAGGCTGGCTGCACGCGGCAAGGGTCGTCGCGAGCGCAGTCGCCAAAGCCGCGGTCTTCCAGGTCGTCACGCCCTAGAGCCTCCCTTGGCGTCTAGCATAGCACGGCCGGTCTTTAAGAAAAGCCGCTAACCGACTGTCACGGGAGAGTTTTCACGAGTTTGCAATCGCCTTGGTCAGAGCGTCCGGCGCAGTTCTGCAAAGCTGCGCGGGTACGGACGGAACGCCTGCTGGTACTTCGGCGGCAGGAGCTGGGCCGCCTCGCGTGCTGCACTGCGATCAGGATAGACCCCGTAAAGGGCCCAAATGCGGTAGCGCCCCCCAGACTCCAAGGGCACCACGAACACCTCGTCCAGGACCACCAATTCTTGAGCACGCATCAGGAATCTTTCAACGCGTGCCGGATCGCTGTTCTCGGTGATGTAGAGCTCCAGGGTGTAGCGTGTGTCGGGCTCGGACTCGAGGCGCTCGCGCGTTGCCTCGAGACGCGTCATGAGGAGCGGATTGCGCCCGGCGTTGTAGCCCGCCAGCCGCACGATCTGCTCGCGCTGCAGCAACGGACTTGGCGCGGCCGCCGCCGCTGCTGCGCTTGCGCCCCCTGCATGGGAGGGGCCCGAGCGCGTCGCCGGTGCCGCCGTGGCTTGCGCAGGTATGGCCGCAGGCGCTGCGGGTGCCGCGGCAACAGGCGGTGGCGCAGGCGTGGTGGGTGCCGAAGGCGCTGGCCCCTGCAGAGCCGGGACAGGTCGTACCGGCGAAGGCGCAGCAGGTTCGCCAGACAGGAAGTACCACGCGCTACCGAGGCCGAGGGCGAGTCCGGCGGCGCCGATCGCCGCGTAGGCGGCTACAGGACGCCGCGCCCGCCACGGGGGTGCAAACTCCGAGTCGGCGATGGCGGCACGCGCCTCGCGGGCCTTGACGGCGTGAGCCCCTTCACTGAACGCGGCGAGCAGCGCTTTGTCCGCGAGGATATTGATGCGTCGCGTCAATCCGCCTGAGGCGCGCGCGATCCGCGACACGGCCTCCGGCGCGAACACGTCCGGTCCCCGGTAGCCGGCCGCGCGCATGCGAAAGGAGACGTAGTGCGCGGCCTCCTCCTGCGACAGGGGGCGCATGCGGAAGCTGTGCGTGATGCGGTCCTTGAGCTGGCGCAGGTTGGGCAGCGCGAGCACTTCGTCCAGTTCCGGCTGGCCGAAAAGCACGATCTGCAGCAGCTTGTGGCGGCTCGTCTCGAGGTTGGAGAGCAGTCGCACCTGCTCGAGCGTTTCCTCGGGCATGGCGTGCGCCTCATCGATCAGGATCACGGTGCGCCGGCCCTCGGCGTAGGAGGCGATCAGGCGGTCCTGCAGCGCGCGCAGGGCGATGGTCGCGCGCTCGCGCGAGAAATCGATCTTCAGCTCCTCGGCCACCGCGAACAGGATCTCGTCGCGCGAGAACGAGGGATTGGCGAGGTAGATCGTCTCGACGTGCTTGGGCAGGCGCTCGATCAGCACGCGGCACAGCAAGGTCTTGCCGCTGCCCACCTCGCCCACCACCTTGACGATGCCTTCCTCGTGCTGGATCGCATAGAGCAGCGCCTCGAGCGTCGCGCCGCGGTCAGCGCCGTCGAAGAAGAAATCGGTATGCGGCGTGATGCGGAACGGCGGCTCGCGCAGGCCGAAATGCTCCAAGTACAGGGCCATCGCCTATTTCCTCTTGGGCGGCAGCGGCGCGACGCCCTGGGGGTCGGGATGCGCGTCTCCCGCCGCGCTTCCCCCCACAACGTCTCCCGCCTCCGATCCGATCCTGCTGTACAGCGTGGTGCGATTCACGCCGAGCAGCTTCGCCGCCTGGCTCATGTTGCCGCGCGTCATGCGCAGCGCCGCCTCGACGTAGGCGCGCTCCCAGGCTTTGAGCGTCTGGTCCAGGCTGAAGCCGCCGCGCTCCAGATCGCGCTGAGCCTCGGAGGCGAGATCGCGCCCGGGCGCGTCCGCGGCCTGCGTGTCCAGGTCGAACTCGGGCTCGAGCTCCGCAACCGAGACCGCCTTGCCGGCATGCTTGGTCGTGAGCCGGATGACAATGTTGCGCAGTTCGCGCACGTTGCCGGGGAACGGATACGCGAGCCAGGCGCGCTCCGCCGCCGGGTCGAGCGTGAACGGCGCCACGCCCGCCTGCGCCGCGTACAGCGCGCGGAAATGCTCCAACAGCACGAGCCGGTCGCGGCCCATTTCGCGCAGGGCCGGCACCGACAGCGTCAGCACCGAGAGGCGGTGGTAGAGGTCGGCGCGGAAGCGTCCCTGGCGCACCTCCTGGCGCAAGTCGCGGTTGGTGGCGGCAACGACGCGCGCGCGCGCCACGCGCTGCTGCGTCTCGCCGACGCGCTGGTACTCGCCGTTCTCGAGCACGCGCAAGAGCTTCGCCTGCATCTCGAGCGGCAGCTCGCCGATCTCGTCGAGGAACAGCGTGCCGTCCTGCGCGTCCTCGAAGTAGCCGGCCTTGGTGGAGGTCGCACCGGTAAATGCACCCTTCACGTAGCCGAACAGCGTCGGCTCGACCAGCGTCGGCGCGATCGCCGCGCAGTTGAGCGCGAGATAGGGTTTTGCCGCGCGCTGCGACAGCCGGTGCAGGGCGCGCGCCACCTGCTCCTTGCCGCTGCCGGACTCGCCCTCGATGAGGACCGGGAACGGCGAGTCGGCGGATTGCGCGATCTGCGTGCGCAGGCGCTCCAGCGCCGGGCTCGCCCCGAGCAGGCCCTCGGCTTCGCCGGCTGGTCCCTTGACCTCGACGGCGCGGAACTCGAGCGCGCGGGTGAGCGTTGCTTTGAGCACCGCGGGGTCGCAAGGCTTGGCGATGAACTCGGCGGCGCCCAGCGCGCGTGCGTGGCGGGCGTGGGCTGCATCGCTCTGGCCCGAGAGCACGAAGATGCGCATGCCGGGCGAATGCGCCAGCAGGTCGGCAATCAGCTGGAAGCCTTCGTCCGGCGCATGCGGCCGCGGCGGCAACCCCAGGTCGACCAGCGCGAGCTGCGGCGCCTCGGGCAGCTGCCGCAGCAGCTCGATGGCGTGCGTGCGCGATTCGCAGGCGTAGACCTCGAAGTCCGCGCCGAGCGCGTAGGCAAGCGTGTCGGCGATCAGCGCATCGTCGTCGACGATCAGCAGCGTCGGCTTGCCGGGCCGGGCCTCCTGCATGTTACGCGCCATGGATGCAGCGGATGAAGGCCCGCTCGAGGCTGGTCTCGGCGTGGCGCGCGCAGAGCTCGGCCGGCGTACCGCGAAAACGCAGCAAGCCCCGGTCGAGCACCGCGATCGAGGAGCACAGCTCTTCGACATCCGCGAGCACGTGCGAGGTGAAGAACAGCGTCCGGCCTTCACGCGAGAGGCGCGCGAGCACCGTCTTGACGGCAACGCGGCTCGAGGGATCGAGGCCGCTCATCGGCTCGTCGAGCACATAGAGGTCGCGCTGCAGCAGGAAGCTTCCGGCGAGTCCGAGTTTCTGCGTGGTGCCCTTGGAGAGCTCGCGCACGGGGCGCCCGAGCACTTCGAGGTCCAGCTCGAGCTCCTCGAACAGCGCGCGTGCCGTCGCTTCGCGGTAGGGCACGCCGCCCAGCGACGCGGTGAACTCGAGAAACTCGCGTGCGCGCAGGTAGTGCGGCGGCAGGAAGCGCTCCGGAACGTAAGCGAGACGAGCGCGTGCTCGCGGATCACGACTCGGCGTACCGAAGAGCGCCATGCTGCCGCTGTCCGCGGCGCAGAAATCGAGCAGGCACTTCACCAGTGTGGTCTTGCCGGCACCATTGGCGCCCAGCAGCCCGAAGGCCTCGCCCATGGCGACCTCGAGATCGACGCCGGCCAGCGCTTCGCGCCGGCCGAAACGCTTCACCAATCCCGACACGCGCACCGCGGCGCTGGATACCGCCCTGTCCACAAGCGAACTATATTGGAAACGGGACCGACCCAGCGGGTCGAGTAAAATCAGTGTTTTGCCGACGTTCCCCATCGCCTTGGCCGATCCCGCCGTCGCCGAAATCCAGGACCTGTCGTTCGCCTACAACCGGCAGCCCGTGCTGCACCGCATCCGACTGAACATTCCGCGCGGCAAGGTGGTGGCGGTGATGGGCCAATCGGGTTGCGGCAAGACCACGCTGCTCAGGATCATTGCGGCGGCGCTGCTGCCCACGCAGGGCAGCGCGCGCGTGCTGGGCCATGAGACGCGCGCGCTCGATCGCGACGGCCTCTACGCCCTGCGCCGCCGGCTGGGAATGCTGTTCCAGTTCGGCGCTCTCTTCACCGACATGACGGTGTACGAGAACGTGGCCTTCCAGATGCGCGAGCACACCGCCCTGCCCGAGGACACGATCCGCGATCTGGTGCTGATGAAGCTCGAGGCGGTCGGCCTGCGCGGTGCGGCGCACCTGATGCCGGGGGAATTGTCCGGCGGCATGGCGCGGCGCGTGGCGCTGGCGCGCGCGGTCGCGCTCGACCCGGAGCTCATCCTCTACGACGAACCGTTCACCGGACTGGACCCGATCGCGCTCGGCGTGATCGCGCGCCTGGTGCGCCAGTTGAACGATTCGCTCGGCGCGACGTCCATCATCGTCACGCACGACGTCGCGGAGACCCTGCCTCTGGTGGACTACGTCTATTTCATGGCCGATGGCCGCGTCATCGCCGAAGGCACGCCCGCCGACGTGCGCCGCTCCGGCGTGGCGTTCGTCGAGCAGTTCGTCAACGGCCGCATTGACGGGCCGGTGCCGTTCCACTACCCCGCCGCGGGCTACGCCGCGGACCTCGGGCTGGCACAAGTTGCCTAGATCATGAACGCGCTCGCCTCCGCGCTCGCGCGGCTGGGTGCCGCGGTGACCGCGGGCATCTGGCGGTTGGGCTACGCCAGCCGCTTCTTCGGCTACCTGCTGCTGCACTCAGGGACCGCGTTCCGGCGCTTTCACCTGACGATGCGCGAGATCTATTTCGCCGGCGTGCTGTCGCTGATCATCATCCTGGTGAGCGGCATGTTCGTCGGCATGGTGCTGGCGCTGCAGGGCTACGAGACGCTGCAGCGCTACGGCTCCTCGGAGGCGCTCGGCATCCTGGTCGCGCTGTCGCTGGTGCGCGAGCTCGGCCCGGTGGTCGCGGGGCTGCTGTTCGCCAGCCGCGCGGGCAGCGCGATCACGGCGGAGATCGGCTTGATGAAGGCCACCGAGCAGCTCTCGGCGATGGAGATGATGGCGGTCGATCCCGTGGCGCGCGTGGTGGCGCCGCGTTTCTGGGGGGGCGTCATCTCGATGCCGCTGCTCGCGGCCCTGTTCTCGGCGATGGGCATCTTCGGCGGGTATCTCGTCGGCGTGGTGCTCATTGGCGTGGACGAGGGCGCCTTCTGGTCGCAGATGCAGGCGGCGGTCGATGTGCGCAACGACATCCTGAACGGGGTCATCAAGAGCATCGTGTTCGCTGTCGCCGTCACGTTCATCGCGGTATTCGAGGGTTATGATGCGCCGCCCACCGCCGAAGGCGTGTCGGGGGCGACGACGCGCACGGTCGTCACTTCGTCGCTCGCCATCCTGGCGCTCGATTTCGTGCTGACGGCGCTCATGTTCACCGGAGGAAACGCCAAATGAACCGCTCCACCATCGATCTCTGGGTCGGTATCTTCGTCGCCATCGGCCTGGGTGCGCTGCTGTTTCTTGCGCTGAAGGTGGGCAACCTCGCCTCGTTCTCCACCGCGCAGACCTACCAGGTGCACGCCAGGTTCAGCAACATCGGCGGGCTCAAGGTGCGCGCGCCCGTGAAGAGCGCGGGCGTGGTGGTCGGGCGCGTGGCCGAGATCCGCTTCGACAACGACACCTTCGAAGCGGTGGCCACGATGACGCTCGATGCGGGCTACAAGTTTCCGCGCGACAGCTCGGCCAAGATTCTCACCTCGGGACTGCTCGGCGAGCAATATGTCGGGCTGGAAGCCGGCGGCAACCCGGAGATGCTGAAAGATGGCGATCGCCTGCGCCTCACGCAATCGGCGGTGGTGCTGGAGAACCTGATCAGCCAATTCCTGTTCAACAAGGCCGCGGAGGGCGGCGAGGCGAAGGGCGGTAAGTGAGCGCGGGGTTGTCGATTCTGCGCGCGGTGCTGCTCGCCAGCGTGCTGCTCGTTGCCACGGGCTGTGCGACCACCGCCTCCGACCCGCGCGACCCTTTCGAGGGCTTCAACCGCGCCATGTGGACGTTCAACGACACCCTCGACGAGTCGTTCATCAAGCCGGTGTCGCGCGGCTACAAGGCGGTGGCGCCGGAGCCGCTGCGCAACATGGTGCGCAACTTCTTCGCCAACATCGACGACGTGTTCAACGGCGCGAACAACATGCTGCAGGGCAAGTTCCTGGACGGCTGGACCGACTGGTTCCGTGTCATCGTCAACACCACGTTCGGCGTTCTAGGCATCAACGACGTGGCGAGCGACATGCGACTGGAAAAGCACAACGAGGATTTCGGCCAGACCTTCGCCGTCTGGGGCGTGGGCGACGGGCCCTACCTGGTGCTGCCGTTCTTCGGTCCCTACACGCTGCGCGACAGCGGCGCCCTGATCCTGGACTGGGAGCTCGATCCCGTCGTGCGCGCGCGGCCCATCGCGCTGCGCAACACCCTGATCGGCACGCGCTTCATCAGCAAGCGCACCGACTTCCTCGATGCAAGTGCGCTGTTCGAGCAGGCGGCACTCGACCGTTACGTGTTCCTGCGCGATGCCTACCTGCAGCGCCGGCGCAGCTTGATTTACGATGGCAACCCGCCGCGCCCGCCGCGGCCCCAGGAGTCCCAGGAATGAGGAGCCTCGCCATGATTCGATGGATCGCATCCGCCGCCCTCGCGCTCGCGGCGGTCGCCGTACAGGCGCAGTCCGCGTTCACGCCGCCCGACGAGCTCGTGAAGACCGTGATGCTCGAGGTGGCCGACATCATCGCCAAGGACAAGGACATCCAGGGCGGGGATCGCGCCAAGACCATCTCGATGATCGAGCAGAAGGCGCTGCCACACTTCAACTTTCTCGCCATGACCGCGCTCGCGGTCGGGCCAGCCTGGCAGAAGGCGACGCCGGAGCAGAAGAAGCGCCTCGCGGAGGAGTTCCGCGACCTTCTGGTGCGCACCTATGCCAGCTCGCTCACCGTGTTCCGCGAGCAGAACTTCGACTTCCGGCCGCTGCGCATGAAGCCCACCGACACCGATGTCACGGTGCTGGTGCGCGTGCTGCAGCAAGGCAGCCAGCCGGTGAACATCGAGTACGACATGGAGAAGACGACGCGCGGCTGGAAGGTGTACGACGTTCGCGTGGCCGGCATCAGCCTGGTGGTCAATTACCGCACTGAGTTCGCCAACGTGGTGCGCGACAAGGGTGTCGACGGGTTGATCAGCACGCTCGCCACCAAGAACAAGTCGCTCGCGAGCGCGTCGACGGGCACACCGGCGAGCGCGCCGGCCACGGCCAAGAAATGATCCGCCGCGAGGGCGAGCGTCTGATCGTGTCGGGACCGGTGACGGTCGCCAATGTCGCGGCCCTGCTCGAGGAAGCGCGCGCCCCGCTTGCCGAGGGCGCGCGCCGCATCGACCTGGGGGAAGTGACCGAGCTCGATTCGTCGCTACTGGCGCTGCTGCTCGCCTGGATGCGGGAGGCGCGCGCCCGCGGTGGCTCGCTCACGTTTACCCGCCTGCCCCCGGAGCTGAGCACGCTCGCGCAGCTCTACGGCGTGGCGGAACTGCTGCCGCACGACGCGCCCCGCTGATTCCCGCCATCGAAGTACGCGAAGTCGCCAAACGCTACGGTGCGCTGCAGGCGCTCGCCGGCGTGTCGCTCGCGGTGCGCCAGGGCGAGTTCTTCGGCCTGCTCGGGCCGAACGGCGCGGGCAAGACAACGCTGATCAACATCATCGCCGGCCTGACGCGCGCGGACGCCGGCGCCGTTTCCGTGCTGGGTGCCGACGTGGTGCGCGATTACCGGCGCGCGCGGCAGCTGCTCGGCGTCGTGCCGCAGGAGCTGGTGTTCGACCCCTTCTTCACGGTGCGCGAGACTCTGCGCATCCAGTCCGGTTACTTCGGGCTGCGCGGGAACGACGCCTGGATCGAGGAAGTGATGCACCACCTCGACCTGACTGCCAAGGCGGACGCCAACATGCGCTCGCTTTCCGGCGGCATGAAGCGCCGCGTGCTCGTGGCGCAGGCGCTGGTGCACAAGCCGCCGGTGATCGTGCTCGACGAGCCCACCGCGGGCGTGGACGTCGAGCTGCGCCAGGGCCTCTGGCAGTTCGTGACGCGCTTGAATCGCGACGGCCACACCATCGTGCTCACCACGCACTACCTGGAGGAGGCCGAGGAGCATTGCGGCCGCATCGCCATGCTCAAGGCGGGGCGCATCGTGGCGCTCGATTCGACAAAGAACCTGCTGGCGAGCTTCGCCGGGCCGCACCCCGCGGACCTGGAAGACGTGTTCCTGCGCATCATGCAGCGGCACTAGGCATGACCGGCTTCCTGACCCTGCTCTACAAGGAGCTGCTGCGATTCTGGAAGGTCGCCTTCCAGACCGTGGCGGGCCCCGTGCTGAGCGCGCTGCTCTATCTCGTCATCTTCGCGCAGGCCCTGGGCAATCAGGCGCGCGTGTTCGACGGGGTGCCGTACACCGCGTTTCTCGTCCCCGGGCTGGTCATGATGAGCGTGCTGCAGAACGCTTTCGCCAACAGCTCCTCCAGCCTCATCCAGTCGAAGATCACCGGCAATCTGGTATTCGTGCTGGTCACGCCGATCTCGCACCTGGAGTTCTTCGCCGCCTACGTGCTCGCCTCGGTGGCGCGCGGCCTGCTGGTGGGCGCCGGCGTGTTGGCGGTGACCGTGTGGTTCGTCGAGCTGCGGCTCGCGGCGCCGCTGTGGGCACTCGCTTTCGCGCTGCTCGGAGCCGCGTTGCTCAGCGTGCTCGGGCTGCTCGCCGGCATCTGGGCGGAGAAGTTCGACCAGATCGCCGCGTTCCAGAACTTCCTGGTGCTGCCGCTCACCATGCTCTCGGGCGTCTTCTATTCGATCCAGTCGCTGCCGCCGCTGTGGCAGCAGGTGTCCCACCTCAATCCCTTCTTCTACATGATCGACGGCTTCCGCTACGGCTTCTTCGGCGTCTCGGACTTTCCACCAACCGCCAGCCTGGGCGTGGTCGCGGTAAGCTTCGCGCTCCTTGCCGTCGCCGTGATGCGGCTGCTGCAGACCGGATACAAACTGCGATCCTGAGCATGGTGACCCCCGAGAGCATCGAAAGCAACATCGCCGCCGCCATCGACTGCGATCTCGTCGAAGTGGTGGGCGACGGCCAGCACTTTCAGGCGCTGGTCGTGTCGAGCAAGTTCCTGGGCAAGAGCCGCGTGCAGCGCCACCAGATGGTGTATGCGGCACTTGGGGAGCGCATGCGCGAGGAGGTTCACGCGCTGTCGATGCAGACCCTCACGCCCGAGGAGTTCGCCGCCAAAGGGGGAACCTCTTCGCCGGCGGGGGGATCCTCCGCGCCGCGTGGATAAGCTCCTCATCACCGGCGGCCGTCCGCTTGCGGGCGAGGTGCGCGTCTCCGGCGCGAAGAACGCCGCACTGCCGATCATGTGCGCGGCGCTGCTCACCGAGCAGCCGCTCGTCCTGGAGAACGTGCCGCGGCTGATGGACGTGCGCACCATGGCGAAGATCCTCGGCTTGATCGGGGTGCAAGCCGGGCCCCAGGCGGACGGCCGGCTCGAGCTCACGGCCCGGGAGATCAAGGATCCGGTCGCAGGCTACGAGCTGGTGCGGACGATGCGCGCCTCCGTGCTGGTGCTCGGGCCGCTGCTCGCGCGCTGCGGGCGTGCCAAGGTGTCGCTGCCTGGGGGTTGCGCCATCGGCGCGCGTCCGGTGGACCAGCACGTCAAGGGACTGCAGGCGATGGGTGCGACGATCACCGTCGAGCAAGGCTACATGCATGCCGCCGCCGCCCGACTCAAGGGTGCGCGCATCGCCATGGACCTGGTCACCGTGACCGGCACCGAGAACCTGATGATGGCGGCCTGTCTCGCGGAGGGCAGCACGGTTCTCGAAAACGCCGCCCGCGAGCCCGAAGTGGTGGATCTCGCCAACTGCCTCAAGGCGATGGGCGCGCGCATCGAGGGCGCAGGCACGGGCACCATCCGCATCGACGGCGTGCGCGCGCTCTCGGGCACGGGCCACCGCGTCATGCCCGATCGCATCGAGACCGGAACGTACCTGTCGGCGGTGGCGGCGGCGGGCGGCCGGGTCAGGCTGCAGGGCGCGGCAGCAGACACGCTGGGTGCCACGCTGGAGAAACTGCGCGAAGCGGGCGCGAGCATCTCGGCGGCGGGCGATGCCATCGACATCGAGATGACAGACCGGCCCGCTTCGGTGAGCCTTACCACCGCGCCCTATCCCGGCTTTCCCACCGACATGCAGGCGCAGTTCATGGCCCTCGACTGCGTCGCGCGCGGCACGGCGAGCATCACGGAAACGATCTTCGAGAACCGCTTCATGCACGCGCTGGAGCTGCAGCGCCTGGGGGCGGACATCGAGATCCACGGCAACACCGCCCTGGTGAAGGGCGTCGAGCGGCTGCAGGGGGCGAAGGTCATGGCCACCGACCTGCGCGCCTCCGCGAGCCTGGTGGTGGCAGGGCTGGTCGCCAAGGGCGAGACGCTCATCGATCGCATCTACCACCTCGACCGCGGCTACGAGGCCCTGGAGCAGAAGCTCTCGGCGCTCGGCGCCCAAATCGCGCGAGTGCGGTAAAATCCTCTTCCGAATCAAGCGGGAGGGGCCCTTCGGGGCCTTTTTTCATTTGCACCATGACCGGCATCGGCATTGCGCTGTCCAAGGGACGGATCCTGGAGGAGACGGGGCCGCTGCTCGCGCGCGTGGGCTTGAGCCCTAGGGAAGACCCGGAGCGCTCCCGCAAGCTCGTCATCCCGACCGCGCGCCGCGACGTGAAGTTGATCGTCGTGCGCGCCTCCGACACCCCCACCTACGTCGCGCACGGCGCTGCGGATCTCGGCATCGCCGGCAAGGACGTGCTCGCCGAGCATGGCGGCGAGGGCCTGTACCAACCGCTCGACCTCGGCATCGCCCGCTGCCGCATGATGGTCGCGGTGCGCAAAGGCTTCGATTACGCCGGCGCGGTGCGCCAGGGTGCGCGGCTGCGTGTCGCCACCAAGTACCTGAAGACCACGCGCGAATTTTTCGCGACCAAGGGCGTGCACGTGGACCTGATCCGGCTCTACGGCTCGATGGAGCTCGCGCCGATCCTCGGCCTTGCGGATGCGATCGTGGACCTCGTGTCCACCGGCAAGACCCTCAAGGCGAACGATCTCGTGGCGGTGGAGGAGATCATGCCGGTCTCCTCGCGACTCATCGTCAACCAGGCGGCGCTCAAGACGCGGCACGCGGCGCTGCAGCCCCTCATCGACGCCTTCGCCAAGGCGGCGCGGCCATGAAGCTGCGGCGCCTGTCCACCGCGGACGCCGGGTTCGACGCCGAGCTCGAGCGGCTCACGCGCTACGAGGCCGCGCAGGACGACGCGGTCGAGTCTACGGTGCGCGCGATCATCGCGGACGTGCGCCGGCGCGGAGACGCCGCGGTGCTCGAGTACACGCGCAAGTTCGACCGCATCGAGGCGCGCGAGATGCAGCAGCTCGCCGTGTCGCGCGCGCAGCTCGAAGGCGCGCTCGCGGCGCTGCCGGCGTCGCAGGCCGCGGCGCTGCGCGAAGCCGCGGAACGCGTGCGCGCTTTCCACGAGCGCCAGCTCTCGCAATCCTGGGAGTTCATGGACGCCGACGGCACCCGGCTCGGCCAGCGCGTCTCGCCGCTCGAGCGCGTAGGGGTTTACGTGCCG
>DASTHP010000161.1:0-8040 GCA_035718125.1 Burkholderiales bacterium
GCAGCCCGCGATGCAGCCGGCGAAGTCGTGCGCCACGTCGAAGAGCGCGCCGTTCGCGTCGGTGACGCGTCCGTCGAGCTCGAGGATCTCGAGCGGAACGGCGCCCCGCGCGACGACGAGGTGGACGATCCGCAGGAGCTCTACGGCGGTCTTCGTCCAGACGCTCCAGTGGCCGAGCAGCCCGCCCCGGATGCGCACCGACACCTCCGCGCCGTCGCGCCGCAGCGAGTACGGCGTGACGAGGTCGAGCACGATGTGATCGTCGTTGCCGGTGTACAGGGTCACGCGGCCTTCGGCGCGCGCCGCCGCGACGCCGCGCACCACGTCGAGCGTGCGGTAGCGGTTGAAGGGCGCGATCTTGATGGCGATGACGTTCTCGATCAGCGCGAAGCGCCGCCAGAAGTCCACTGGCAGCGCGATGCCGCCGACCGCGGTCTGCAGGTAGAACCCCACCAGCGGAATCTCCGCGGCGACTGCGGCGCAATGCGCCACCAGCTCGTCCACCGATGCGCCGCGCATGGACGCCAGCGACAGCATCCCGGCGTGATAGCCGTGCGCCACCGCGGCGGCGGCTTCCTGCCTGGCCTGCACGGTCGTGCCCGACAGGCCGGCGATCATCACCAGCGGGCGCTGCGCCCACTCACGGGCGGCGTCGGCGGCAAGCTTCAGCACCGGCTCGTAGAGGCCCTTTTCGCGAATGGCGAACTGCGTGGCGTGCACGCCCACCGCGAGGCCCCCTGCGCCGGCGTCGAGGTAGTAGCGCGTCAGCGCCCGCTGCCGGCGGGCATCCAGCCTGCGCCCGGCATCCAGCGCCAGCGGGTGCGCCGGAATCACCGTGCCCTTGCGCAGCAGCGCGAGCGTCTCGGCCGGCAGCTTCGTCCAATGCAGCGGCATGCGCGGATTTTAACCGGGCAGTTACCCACTTCCGGCCGCGCGCGCTGCGAAATCGCGCCGCTCGCGCCGCGGCTACTCCGGCGAGGAGGCGGGCCGGCCCAGCAGGCGCTGCCAGAGCCGGGCCAGCCAGCGCCGCATGCGCCCGCCGCGCGGCGCCGGGACGCGCACCGCCGGCGCGGCGCCGAAGCGCCGGCCGAGGCACTCGGCAAACTGGGCGGTGCGCTCGGTGGCCCGGCGCTCGAACAGGCGATCGACGATCGCCTTGAGCTGCCCCTCGCCCTTCACGTCGAAGCTGCTGGTGAGCTCGGTGCCCGGCACCGCATCACGCAGCGTGACGTCGATCGCCATGGTCAGGTGCTCCGCCCGCGCGATGGCGTGCAGCCGGCGCGGCGGTTCCTCCGATTCGATCTGCGCCCTGAGGGTCACGATCAGGGGCACGACGCCGATCTTTTCCTTCACCGTGATCTCGGCGGTCCTGCCATCCAACACGTTGATGCGTTCCACGCCGGGAATGCAGGTGCACAGGGAGTGGAAGTCGCGAATGAACCGCCACAATTCCTCGGGCGGGGCGTTCACCGTGAACTGCGCCTCGCGCCGGGGCATCAGCCCCACCACATCTTCAGCTGGTGGTCGCCCACGATCACGGCGGCCGCGTTATGCCCGGCACCCGCGTGCACACCGCCGCCGGGATGGCAATACCCGCCGCACATGTACAGGCCTTCGACCGGCGTGCGGTAGCTCGACCAGCCGGCGAAGGGCCTGAAGTAGCCCATCTGGTCGGGCGTCATGTCGCCCACGACGTCGACGCCGTTGACGAGGTTGTCGTTCTGGCGCTCGGTGTCGGTGGGATCCTGGATCGCCATGCCGAGGATCTTGTCCCGCGTGATGTTCGGCGCATAGGACCGCCAGAGATCCAGGAGATGCGCGGCGTACTCCTCGCGCAGCTTGCGCCAGCCTTCCGGCCCGCCGGGCTCGACCGCGTAGGGCGCGTATTGCCAGACGACGGCCGTGTGCTTGCCTGCGGGCGCCTGCGAAGGATCGAACAGCGTGGGCAAAGTGATCTGCAGCATCGGCTCCCGGGGGGGCTTGCCCAGCGCGATGTCCCGGTAGGCACGGACCTGGTCGCGCATGCTGCCGCCGAACATCTCCTGGCTGAACGCCACGTTCACCGGCGGATTCTGCGCCCCGGCCCGGTACTGCGGCGGCTCCGCGAGCGCCAGGTGCAGAACGAAGAGCGAGCGCCCGCGCGAGTGATAGTTCTTGACGCGAGTGGCGAAGGACGGCGGCAGGGACTCCTCGCCGACCATCTGCAGGAAGCTTTTCTTCGGCTCGACATTGGTGACCACGGCCTTCCTCGCCTCGATCCGGCTGCCATCCTGCGTTTCGATGCCGGTGGCCTTGTTGCCGCTCAAGAGGATGCGCTTGACCTCGACGCCCGTGCGCACCACACCGCCGTGCGCCTCCACGGCGCTGCGCAGTCCGTGCGCCAGCTGTTGCGAGCCGCCCACGCAGATGGGCGCCTCGGCCTTGAGGATGCGGAACAGGCAGATCCATCCCTGTCCGAACTGATCGGGGGCGAACCCCAGCACGGTCATTCTGGCGAGGAAGTGAACCTTCACCTCCTCGCTCTCGAACAACTCGTCGAGCAGTTGCACCGGCGTGCTCGCCTGCCACTGCAGCAGCGTGCGGCCCTCCGCGGATTTCTCCAGCTCGGCGCTCTGCAGCGAGGGCGGCAACGGCGGCGAATACATGAGCGGCAGGTAGGTCGACTCGATGAACTCGCCGTAGTCTTCGACCAGCTGCCGGAAGGTGCGGGCGTCCCTGGCGGAGAACCGGCCGAGTTCCGCGGCCGTTCGCTCCGCTTCCCGGTACATCACGATGCTGCGATGGTCGGGAAAGATGGTGCCGCGCAGGTGTGCTGGGTAGACGTACCGGACGCCGTGACGCTCCAGCTCCAGGTCCCGGTAGACGGGGCTGGTGGGAATATGGGTGTGAACGACCGAGCAGATGTTGTGCTTGAACCCCGGCAGCGTCGCTTCCGCCGTGTGGCAGCCGCCGCCCACGCGCGTGCTGCGCTCCAAGACCAGCACCGTGGCGCCGGCCTTCGCGAGATACGCGGCGCAGGCAAGGCCATTGTGGCCGGCGCCGATGATGATGAAGTCGTAGGACACCGGGGCTACCCTCCGCTCGATCGCGCCATTTAACTGGGTGGTTAATGCCCGGTCAATCGGCGGCGCGAGATCCGTTGACACGGCGCAAGGCGCCTCGCTACCATTTTCCCCCTCGAACCCAAGGAGTGACCATGCGCACTATCCTGCTTGCGGCGCTCGCCGCCACGCTTTCCGCGCCGGCCGCGGCCCAGACCAAGCTCGACTTCATCCTGAACTGGGTGCCGGGGGGCGATCACGCGCCCTACTACTACGCCAAGGCACAGGGCTGGTATGCCAAGGAGGGCATCGATCTCAACCTCGAGCCCGGCAAGGGCTCGATGCTCGCGGCGCAGAAGGTCGGCGCCGGCGCCAACCCCGTCGGCCTCGCGGACATGGGCAACGTGCTCATCGCCAAGGGCAAGGGCGCGGACATGGTGGGCGTGTACAACGTCTACGCCAACTCGCCGCAAGGCCTGTACTGGCTGAAGAGCTCGGGCATCAAGGGCATCAAGGACTTCGCCGGCAAGAAGATCGGCAACCCGGCCGCCGACGGCGCGCGCCCGATGTGGCCGGCGCTCGCCAAGGCGAACGGCGTGGATCCGAAGTCGGTGACCTGGGTGAACGTGGACGCCAACGCCAAGCTCTCCGCGCTGAAGGCCAAGTCCATCGACGTCACCACCTCGTTCTACAACATCCACCACATCTTCCAGCGCGAGCTGGGCGATGACATGGGCTTCGTCGCCTGGCGCGACGTCGGCCTCAACCCCTACGGCAACTCGATCGTGGTGAACGCGGACTATCTCGCGAAGAACAAACCGGTGATCGCCAAGTTCGTCGCGGTGACGCAGCGCGCCTTCGCCACCTGCGTCAAGGATCCCAAGCCCTGCGTCAAGGCGCTGGTGGACGCCAACGGCGCGCTCAAGTTCGACAACGAGCTCACCAACTGGAGCCTGGTGGAAGTGCTGATGAGCGACAAGTACACGCGCGAGGTGGCGCTCGGCATCCACGACGACGGCCGCATGAAGGCCGACTACGAGCTGGTGCGCGACTACGTCGGCATCGACAAGCCCTTCGACGTGAAGAGCGTCTATACCAACGAATTCCTCGACCGCAAGGTCAGGATGACGAAGTAGGCGAGGCGCGCAGGTACAGGCTGTCGATCGGCTGGTCGAGGTCGTTGCCGGCGCGCTCGAAGCCCTTGCGCCAGTCGTTCAGGTGGCGGCGCGCCCACAGGCGCCCCGCCTCCACGTCGCGCCGGCGGATCGCGTCCAGCATCCGGCGGTGCGCTTCCAGCAGCCGCGCCGGGCCTTCCGGCACCCTGGCGAGGATCATCTTGGTAGTCGGGTAGACGAGCAGGTCGGAAGGCTCGCGCGCGAGCTGCAGCACGCGGTTGCCCGAGGCCTTGCCGATCAGCGTGTGGAATTCCGAGTCGAGCTCGGCCACCGCCGCCGGGTCGCCCAGCACTCTCGCGGTGCGCGCCACGTTCTCCTCCAGCGCCGCGATCATGGCGTCGGTCGCGCGCTGCGCCGCGCCCTCGATCGTCGCCAGCTGCAGCGCCATCGAAGCCTCGTAGAGCTCGCGGAAAGTGACCTCGTGCAGCACCATGGCGCGCGTGGTGCGGCTGGCCAGGCGGTCGTAATGCGGCAGGCTGACCGCCAGGCGCCGGTTGGATTGCCGCTGGATGATGCCGTCGTGCTCCAGGAGCCGGATGCCCTCGCGCACCGTGGAGCGGTTGACGCCGAACTGCTTGACCAGCTCGGCCTCGGTGCCGATCGGCTCGCCCGGGCGGATGCCGCCCGCGAGGATCCGGCGCTCGATCGCCTCGGCGACGAGCTGATAAGCCGGCGTGGAATGGATGCGCCGGAACTTCTCGGCGAGCTCGGTCATCTCTTTTCTTGACTGCTGCGGAATTATCGTCCGACAATCCGACACAATAAGCAAGAGCGCCCATGCGGCGCGCCGGTGCGAGTCCTTTGGAGGAGGAGCGATCGAACCGATTGCCACAGGAGCGTTGTTGCGCGTCGAGGACGTGGGCGTGCGCTTCGGCGGCATCGTCGCGCTCGACGGCGTCTCCTTCGACGTCGAGGCCGGCCGCATCGTCGGCCTGATCGGCCCGAACGGCGCGGGCAAGACTACGCTGTTCAACTGCCTGTCGCGCTTGTACGAGTGCGGCAGCGGCGACATCCAGTTCAACGGCCAGTCCCTCCTGCAGGTGCCCAAGCACGGCATCGCCGCGCTCGGCATCGGCCGCACGTTCCAGAACCTCGCGCTGTTCAAGACCATGACGGTGCTCGACAACATCATGGTCGGGCACCATTGCCGCACGCACGCCGGCTTTGCCGCCAACGCCCTGCGCCTGCCGCTCGTCAGGCACGAGGAGCACGCCACGCAGGAAAAGGCGAAGTCCCTCATCCGCTTCCTGGAACTCGATGCGGTGGCCGGCACGCGCGTCGCCGACCTGCCCTTCGGCACGCAAAAGCGCGTGGAGCTCGCGCGCGCGCTGGCGAGCGACCCGAAGCTGCTGCTGCTCGATGAGCCGGCAAGCGGCCTGAACCACGAAGAGGTGGGCGCGCTCGGCGTGCTGATCCGCGAGATCCGCGACCGGCTCGGGCTCACGGTGCTGCTCGTAGAGCACCACATGAGCCTGGTGATGAGCATCTCGGACCGCGTCGTGGCGCTCAATTTCGGCAGGAAGATCGCCGAAGGCACGCCGGCGGAGGTGCAGAAGCACCCCGAGGTGATCCAGGCCTACCTGGGAACCGCGTGATGGCGACGCTGCTCGAAGTCTCCAACCTCCACGCCGCTTACGGCCTCACGCGGGTGCTGCACGGCATCAGCTTCGCGATGGAGGACGGCTCGATCACGACGCTGCTCGGCGCCAACGGCGCGGGCAAGACCACGACGCTGCGTGCCCTCTGCCAGATGGTGAAGACCGAGGGCGAGATCCGCTTCGGCAGCGAGCGCCTCGACCGGCGCGCGACCGAGGACATCGTGCGGCTGGGCATCGCGCACGTGCCCGACGGCCGCGGCACCTTCGTCAACCTCACCACCGAGGAGAACCTGCGCCTGGGCGCCTACGCGCGCAAGGACCGCAGCGGCGTGGAGCAGGATCTCGAGCGCATGTACGGCTATTTCCCGCGCCTCAAGGAGCGCCGCGCGCAGCAGGCGGGCACGCTCTCGGGCGGCGAGCAGCAGATGCTGGCGGTATCGCGCGCGCTGATGCTGCGGCCGAAGCTGATGCTGCTGGACGAGCCCTCCTTCGGCCTCGCGCCGCTCATCGTGAAGGAGTTGTTCGGCATCCTGCGCGCGGTGAACCAGAAGGAGAAGGTCAGCATGCTGGTGGTGGAGCAGAACGCCGCCATGGCGCTGGAGCTCGCCGATCACGCCTACCTGATCGAGACCGGCCGCGTGATGCTCTCCGGCACCGCGGCCGATATCAAGCGCGACGACAACGTGCGCCGCTCCTACCTCGGGTACTGAAGGGACGACCATGGATGCCTTCCTGCACCAGGTGCTCGCGGGGCTCGCCACCGGCGGCATCTACGCCAGCCTCGCGCTGGCGCTGGTGATGATCTACCAGGCGACGCACCTGGTGAACTTCGCGCAAGGCGAGATGGCGATGTTCGCCACCTACATGGCCTGGAGCCTGATCAACGCGGGCATGCCCTACTGGCCCGCGTTCCTGCTCACCGTGGTGCTGGCCTTCGTGCTCGGCGTGGTGATCGAGCGCGTCATCATCCGGCCGGTGGAGAACGCGCCGGTGCTGGCGGTGGTGGTGGTGTTCATCGCGCTGCTGGTGATCCTGAACAGCGTCACGGGCTGGATCTACAGCTACACCATCAAGACCTTCCCCAGCCCGTTCCCGCCCGAGCCGCTGTTCGGCAAGTACATGTCGACGCACGAGGCGGGCGCGATCGGCGTGACGCTCGTGGTGCTGGTGCTGCTGTACCTGTTCTTCCGCTTCACGCCGCTGGGGCTCGCCATGCGCGCGGCGGCGCAAAACCCGGACTCCGCGCGCCTGGTCGGCATCCGCGTGGGCTGGATGCTGGCGCTCGGCTGGGGCCTCGCCGCCGCGATCGGCGGCATCGCCGGCATGATGGTCGCGCCGGTCGTCTATCTCGATCCCAACATGATGGGCGGCATCCTGCTGTATGCGTTCGCCGCGGCGCTCGTGGGCGGCATCGACAACCCCTGGGGCGCGGTGCTCGGCGGCTTCATGGTCGGGGTGCTGGAAAACGTGCTCGGCGCGTTCGTCATCGGCAACGAGCTCAAGCTCGTGGTGGCGCTGGTGCTGATCATCGGCGTGCTGGTGGTCAGGCCCTCGGGCTTCTTCGGCAAGGTGTTCGTCACCCGCGTATGACCAGGCGCCAGCTGATCCTCATCGCCGTGCTGCTGCTTGCCGCCTGCGCGCTCCCGCTCGTGGTCAGCAACTACCGCGTGTTCCAGTTCAACCTGGTGCTGGTGTACGCGATCGCGCTGCTGGGCCTCAACCTGCTGACCGGCTACAACGGCCAGATCTCGCTCGGCCACGGCGCCTTCTACGCCATCGGCGCCTACTGCGCGGCGATCCTGATGGACAAGTACGGCATGCCCTACTGGGCGACGATTCCCCTGGCGGGTGCGGTGTGCCTGCTGGTCGGATTCCTCTTCGGCCTGCCGGCGCTGCGGCTGGAGGGCCTGTACCTCGCGCTGGCGACCTTCGCGCTCGGCGTGTCGCTGCCGCAGCTGCTCAAGTACCACCACCTGGAGAAATGGACCGGCGGCGTGCAGGGCATCGTCATCGCCAAGCCCGAGGCGCCGTTCGGCCTGCCGATCAACGCCGACCAGTGGCTGTACTACTTCACCCTCGCGGTGGCGGTGCTGATGTTCGTGCTCGCCTGGAACATGCTGCGCGGGCGCATCGGCCGCGCCCTGATGGCGATCCGCGACCAGCACATTGCGGCGGAGGCCATGGGGGTGAATACGGCGATGGTGAAATCCCTCGCCTTCGGGGTGT
>DASTHP010000162.1:0-2162 GCA_035718125.1 Burkholderiales bacterium
ACCAGCGCGCCGCGCGAGAACGGGCCGCCGTAGTACACCGGGTCCACCACTTTCCTGGAGGGCTCGTGCTCGGGGAACAGGCTCCCCAGCGAGCGCCGCGTGGGGCGATTGAGGATCACCCCGACATGGCCGCCGTTGGGCGCCGGCGCGGCGAGCAGCACCGTCTGCCGGTAATCCAGGTCGCGGAAGGCCGGGTGCGCGACGAGGAAGATCGCTTCATCTTCCTGCGCTTGCGCGGCCAGCGGCAAGGCAAGGACCCAGACCAGCGCCGCGAAGAGGCGTCGCAGTTTCACCGATAAATTGTAGCAGGACACGTTGCGGGGCTTGCGTTCTTCAGGTCCGCGGCACCGTGGCGCGCGCGACCAGCTCCTCCCAGAGCTTGCTCGTGTCTTCGCGAAAGATGATCCCTTCGTCCGCCGGCATCACGTACCAGCCGTCGCGCTGGAACTCGCTCTCCAGCTGACGCGGCGCCCAGCCGGAGAAGCCGCCGTAGAGGCGGTAGCGGGCCTTGTCGTCGGCAATCAGGCCGTCCACGATCTCGGGGTGCATGCTGAGGTAGACGTTCCGCAGCACGTGGAACGCCGCGGCCTTCGGCCTGTCCTCGGAATGGAACACCGCCACCACCACCTGGCGCATCACGGGCCCGCCCAGCCACACCGGCTTGCCCTGGTAGCGCACGCTCGTGGGGCGGTTGAGGATCACGCCGACCGTGCTGTAGTCCGGCGCCTGGGTCACCAGCACCACGCTGCGGCCGAAGTTGGGATCGTTGAGGCCCGGCTTGGCGACGAGCAGCACGCCGTTAGGCGGCAGCTCCTGCTGCGCGGCCGCGCTGATCGAATACAGCGCGAGCGCGCACAGCAAGGCGAGGCCGACGAGCAAGGCGAGCCCGGGCGCGCTGCCCGGCGTGAGCCGGAAGCCGCGGGCGTGCCAGCGAGCGTGCAGCCGCCCGAAGTTGCGGCCGATCAACATCGTGCCGACCATGCGGTCGAGCTGGGTGAGCTCTTGTGGCGGCTTGGCAATCAGCCGACTCACCGCGGCCCACAGCCCGCCGGCGAACAGCACGAGGCCGAGCGTGATGGCGGCCCAGGCGGGCGGGCCGCTCACCGTTTCGGCGCCTTCACGGATCGAGCGTTCTGGCCGCCTAGCGCCGGCGCTTGCCGGCAGCGCGCTTGCCGGAGCCGCGCTTGGCGCCGGCGCGTTTCGCGGCGGCCCGCTTGGCAGGGCGCCGCTTGCCGGAGGGTCGAGCCTTCTTCGCCGCCTTGGGCGGCCACAGCCTCAGGGCCGCTTCTCCCGACACCGGGTCCGTGACGCCCAGCCCGCCGCCGAGGTCCTCGAGCAGGTGGCGCATCTGATCCAGGAACGAGATCATCAGCGGGCGCGCGTCGACGAGGCTCTGGAAATCGCGCCATTCGCCGATCATGCAGAAATCGCGGTCACCCGTCCTTACCAGGTGACCGCCGAGAAAGCCCTCGAATTCGGGCTCCACCATGCGATGCGCTTCGATGAACTGCTGCTCGCTGCCGGGCCTCACCCGGAAACGCACCACGTTGAAAGCAGCCATGCTGTCCTCCTTGAGATTCAACGCGAAAAGGCCGGCTTGATGATACGCCGGCCTGCGCGGGGGAGGAGTGGGGTGGGCGCTACTTGCCGCCCTTCGCCTTGTAGCTGAACTTCTGTCCGCCGAGAGTCGCTTCGTACATCAGGCCGCCCTTGGCGACGGTAAAGACGGCCATGCCTTTCTGGTACCCGCCGGCCGTCGTAGCGCTCTTCTGGGTGCCGCTCGCGCCCGCGCCGGTGCCGCCCGTGCCGGCCTGGGCTGAAGCGCCCGCGGTGATCGCCACCGCCGTGGCCTGCGCGCCGAACTCGAAATTGCCGCTGGTGAACTGGTCGTAGGCGGCCTTGTTCTGGAAGAAGATGATCTGGCTGTAGGCCTGCCCGCCGAGCTGCAGACCGACGGTGAGCTGGGTCATCGTCGTGTCGCCGACATGGGCGCCCTTGGCGTATACGCGCCCTTGGCCATGCGCGCCGCCGATGCCGACGCCGCCCTTGCCGATAGTCGGGAAGATGGCGTAGCCATAGGCGCTGCCGAAGTACTTGCCGCTCTGGCCTGCGTCGCGGAATACCTTGACGGCGCTGTCGTAGTCGTCCGCCAGTGCGGGCGC
>DASTHP010000163.1:0-6290 GCA_035718125.1 Burkholderiales bacterium
TATGGGGAAGAACGGTTTGCTAAACAGGTTGCAGCGGCGATTGCTGCTGCTCGCCGGCACGCGCCCATCCGCACGACCCGCCAACTTGCCGATCTCGTGGGTGCGGCGGTCCGCACACGGGAGCCGGGCCAGGATCCGGCGACGCGCACCTTTCAGGCTCTACGGATTTTCGTCAATCGGGAGCTTGAGGAAGTGTCGCTGATGCTGCCGCAGGCGCTCGCGCGCCTCGCCCCCAAGGGGCGCTTGGCGGTGATCGCCTTCCATTCGCTGGAGGACCGCCTGGTCAAGCGGTTCCTGCAGTCCTGCGCGCGCCCGCAGCTGCCACGGGATTTGCCCCTGCGCGCCAGCGAGATGCCAGAGGCGCCGCTCAGAATCCTCGGCAAGCCGATGCGCCCTTCCGCAGCCGAGACCGCCGCCAACCCGCGCGCGCGCAGCGCCGTGCTGCGCGCCGCCGAGCGCACGGCGGCCCCCTTTGATCCCCGCATTCACCGAATCGAGCCCGACGCGTGGCGAAGCTGAACCTCCTCCTCCTCCTGGTTCTCGTCGTCTGCGCGCTCGGGCTCGTCACTTCCCAGCACAAGGCCCGCAAGCTGTTCACCGAGCTCGAGCGCGAGCAGGGGCGCGCGCGCGAGCTGGACATCGAGTACGGCAAGCTGCAGCTCGAGGCGAGCACCTGGGGCCTGCACGCGCGCATCGAGAAGGTGGCCACCGGCACGCTGGGCATGCGCACGCCCGATCCCCGCCGCGTGCGCGTCGTCGAGCGCGAGGCGACACGATGAGCGCGGTGGCGGCCTCGAGCATGGTGCGCCTGCCGGTATGGCGCGCGCGCCTGGTGATGGCGGTGCTCATCGCCGCCTTCGCCGTGCTCGCCGCCCGCTCCGTCTACCTGCAGGCGCTGCACACCGACTTCCTGCAGGGCAAGGGCGAGGCGCGCTACAGCCGCGTGCTGGAGATTCCCGGCACGCGCGGCCGCATCCTCGATCGCAACGGCGAGGCGCTCGCCATCTCCACGCCCGTGCAATCGATATGGGCGATTCCTGGCGATGTCGCAGCGACGCCGGCGCAGATGAAGAGCCTCGCCAAGCTCCTCGGCGTGGAGCCGCGCGAGCTGGGCAAGAAGCTCGGCGATGCCTCGCGCGATTTCGTCTACCTCAGGCGCCAGATCGCGCCGGAGCAGGCCGAGCAGGTGGCGCGGCTCGGCGTTCCCGGCATCTACCAGCACCGCGAGTTCCGCCGGTATTACCCGGGCGGCGAGCTCACCGCGCACCTCGTCGGCTTCACCGGCGTGGACGAGGCGGGCCAGGAAGGCATCGAGCTCGCGCACCAGGCGCGCCTGGGCGGCGTGCCGGGCAGCCGGCGCGTGATCAAGGACCGGCTGGGCCGCGTGGTCGAGGACATCGAGTCGATCCGCGCCGCGCAGGACGGCAAGGACCTGCAGCTCGCGATCGACGGCAAGATCCAGAACCTCGCCTACGGCGCGCTGAAGACGGCGCTCGCAGAGCACCGGGCCAGGGCGGGCGCGGCGGTGGTTATCGACGTGCGCAGCGGCGAGGTGCTGGCCCTGGTCAACCTGCCCACCTTCAATCCGAACAACCGCGCCCGGCTCTCCGGCGAGCAGCTGCGCAACCGCGCCCTCACCGACAGCTTCGAGCCGGGCTCGACGCTCAAGCCCTTCACCGTGGCGCTCGCCCTGGAGGAGGGCAAGGTCACGGCGAAGAGCGTGGTCAGCGCCGGCCGCGATTCGCTGCGCATCGCCCGCTTCACGATCCACGACCAGCATCCGGACGCCGGCAGCGTCAACGTGGCGCAGGTCATCCAGAAGTCCTCCAACGTCGGCGCGGCGAAGCTCGCGCTGTCGCTGCCGCGCGAGGACTTGTGGGACCTGTTCAACCGCGCGGGCTTCGGTGCCGCGCCGCAGCTCGGTTTCCCGGGCGAGGCGAGCGGCAAGCTGCGCCCGGCGAAGACCTGGCGGCCGGTGGAGCAGGCCACCATGGCCTACGGCCACGGCATCTCGGTGAGCCTGCTGCAGCTGGCGCGCGCCTACACCATCTTCGCGCGCGATGGCGAGATCGTGCCGCTGACGCTGCTGAAGTCGGACGCGCCTGCTCCGGGAACGCGCGTGATCTCGGCGCACGCCGCGCGCGAGGTGCGCGCGATGCTCGAGCTCGCGGTGCAACCCGGCGGCACCGCGCCGCGCGCCCGCATCATGGGCTGGCGCGTGGCGGGCAAGACGGGCACCGCGCACAAGCAGGAGAACGGCGGCTACGCGCCCGACAAGTACATCGCCTCCTTCGTCGGGCTGGCGCCCGCAAGCGCGCCGCGCCTGGTGATCGCGGTGATGCTCGACGAGCCCTCCGCCGGCAAGTACTACGGCGGCGTGGTGGCGGCGCCGGTGTTCGCGCAGATCGCACAGGGTGCGCTGCGCCTGCTGCACGTGCCGCACGATGCGCCGCTCGAGCCCGTGCCGTTGCCGGGCGAGGGCGAGGAAGCGCGGGAGAGCACCTGATTGGCGCCGGTCCCCTCGAGCGCCTCGCGGCCCAGGGCGCCGTGATCGAGCGGCTCGCATCCGACAGCCGGCGCTGTGCCCCCGGTGTCGCCTTCTTCGCCTACCCGGGCGCGGCGGCCGATGGGCGCGCGCATATCCCGGACGCGATCCGACGCGGCGCGGCGGGCGTGCTCTGGGAAGCCGAGGGCTTCGCCTGGCGCGACGAGTGGCGCTTGCCGAACGCGCCGGTGCAGGGCCTCAAGGCGCAGGCGGGATTGCTGGCGCACGCGTTCTACGGCCGACCGAGCGAAGCGCTGTGGACCTGCGGCGTCACGGGCACCAACGGCAAGACGTCCTGCAGCCAGTGGATCGCGGCGGCGCTGGGCGGCGCGGGCGCGAAGTGCGGCGTGCTCGGTACGCTGGGCGCGGGCTTTCCCGGCGCGTTGGTGGATGCGGGCAACACCACGCCCGACGCGCTCGAGCTGCACCGCACGCTCGCCGCCATGCGCCGCGAAGGCGCCGTCGCGGCGGCGATGGAGGTGTCCTCGCACGGCCTCGACCAGGGACGCGTGAACGGCGTCGCCTTCGACTGCGCACTGTTCACCAACCTGACGCACGACCATCTCGAATACCACGGCTCGATGCAGGCCTATGCCGCGGCCAAGGCGCGCTTGTTCGAGAACGAGGCGCTTGCCTGCGCGGTGCTCAACCTGGACGATGCCTTCGGCGTGCAGCTCGCGGCGCGCTTGCGCGCGCGCGGCGTGCGCACGATCGGCTACAGCCTCTCGACCGGGGGCGTGGCGCCGGGCAGCGTCGACGAGTACATCGCCGCCGCGCGCATCGCGCCGGAGCGCCTGGAGCTGGCGACGAGCTGGGGCGCCGCGCAGACCGCGTTCCAGCCGCTGGGCCGTTTCAACGTCGCCAATGCGCTTGGCGTGCTGGGGTGCCTCGTCGCCTACGGCCTGCCGTTTGCGCAGGCGCTCGCCGCGCTCGCCGCGCTGCCGCCGGTGCCGGGACGCATGCAGCGCGTGGGCGATGCGCCGCTCACGGTGGTCGACTACGCCCACAGCCCGGACGCCCTCGAGAAGGTGCTGCAGGCGCTGCGCCCGGTGGCGCAGGCGCGCGGCGGGCGCCTCGCCCTCGTCTTCGGCGCCGGCGGCGACCGCGACCGCTCGAAGCGCGCGCCGATGGGCGCGGCGGCCTCGCGCCTCGCGGACCGCATCGTGCTGACCTCCGACAACCCGCGCAGCGAGGACCCGCGCGCCATCCTGCGCGACATCGAGGCGGGCATCAGCGCGCCGCACGAGGTGGAGCCCGATCGCGCGCGCGCCATCGCGCTCGCCATTGCCGCGGCGACGGATGCCGACGTGGTCCTGATCGCGGGCAAGGGCCACGAGTCTTATCAGGAGACCGCAGGGCGCCGCGAGCCGTTCTCCGATGCTCAAGTCGCGCAGGCCGCGCTCGAGCGCAGGGCAGGAAAGCGATGATGAGCCTCGCCGAGGCCGCCGCCGCCATGCAGGGGACGCTGAAGGGGCCGGATGTGCGCTTTCGCGGCGTGTCCACGGACTCGCGCGCGATCGGGCGTGGCGAGCTGTTCGTCGCGATCCGCGGCGAGCACTTCGACGGGCATGCCTTCCTCGCCATGGCGAAGGAAAGGGGTGCGAGCGCCGCGCTCGTGCATCGCGGCTTTGCCGGCGCGGCGCCGCTGCCGGTGATCGCGGTCGACGATACGCGCAAGGGATTGGGCCAGTTGGGGCGCCACTGGCGCGGGCGCTTCGCGCCGGTGGTGATCGCCATCGCCGGCGCCAACGGCAAGACCACGACCAAGGAGATGCTCGCCGCCATCCTGCGCGCGCACGCGGGCGACGCGGCGGTGCTCGCGACCCAGGGCAACCTCAACACCGACATCGGCGTGCCGCTCACCGTGCTGCAGCTCGAGGCGCCGCACCGCTACTGCGCGATCGAGCTCGGCATGAATCACCCCGGCGAGATCGAAGGGCTCGCGGCGATCGCGCAGCCGACCATCGCCGTGGTCACCAACGCGCAGCGCGAGCACATGGAGTTCATGAAGAGCGTCGAGGCGAGCGCGCAGGAGAACGCCCACGCGCTGCGCGCGCTGCCGGCCACGGGCATCGCGGTCGTCAACGCCGAGGATGCCTGCCGGCCGATTTTTCTCGCCGCGGCGGGCGCGCGTCGCGTCGTCGAGTTCGGCCTGGCGCCCGCGGCAAGCGTCACCGGCGGCTATGCGCTCAAGGCGCTTTCGAGCGAGATCACGCTGCGCACGCCCCTGGGCGAGGCGCGCGCGACGCTCGCGATTCCTGGCCTGCACAACGTGCGCAACGCGCTCGCCGCAGCGGCCTGCGCGCACGCCGCGGGCATTCCGGCGCAGACCATCGGCCGGGGCCTCAGCGCATTCCGGCCGTATGCGGGCCGGCTGCAGGTGAAGCGCACGGCGAGCGGCGCGACGCTCATCGACGACAGCTACAACGCCAACCCCGATTCGGTGCGCGCCGCGATCGACGTGCTGGCCGGGTGCCCGGCGCCGACCCTGCTGGTGCTCGGCGACATGGGCGAGGTGGGCGAGCACGGCCCGGAATTCCACCGCGAGGTCGGCGCCTACGCGAAGAGCCGCGGCATCGGTGCGCTGTACGCGCTCGGCGAGGCGAGCCGCGAGGCCGTGCGGGCCTACGGCACGGGCGCGCGACACTTCGATGCGCCCGAGGTGCTCGCCGCGGCGCTGCCGCGCGCGGCCACGATGCTGGTGAAGGGCTCGCGCTTCATGAAGATGGAGCGCGTGGTGGCCGCCCTCACCGGCGAGACGCAGGGAGGGCACTGATGCTGCTCGAATTCGCCCAGTGGCTCGCGCGCGACGTGCGCCTGTTCAACGTCTTCAACTACATCACGCTGCGTGCGGTGCTCGCCTGCCTCACCGCGCTCGCCATCTCGCTGGTGCTCGGGCCGCTGGTGATCCGCAAGCTGACGGCCTACAAGATCGGCCAGTCGGTGCGCGACGACGGGCCGAAGTCCCATCTCACCAAGGCGGGCACGCCGACCATGGGCGGCGCGCTGATCCTGCTTTCCATCGGCATCACCACGCTCCTGTGGGGCGACCTGCAGAACCGCTACCTGTGGGTGGTGCTGCTGGTGACGCTGGGCTTCGGCACCATCGGCTGGATCGACGACTACCGCAAGGTGGTGCACCGCAATCCCAAGGGCCTGTCGCCGCGCGCCAAGCTGTTCTGGCAGTCGGCGATCGGCCTCGCCGCCGCCGCCTATCTCGCCAGCCTCGCGCAGGGCACGCCGGCGCTGAACGAGCTGATCGTGCCGTTCTTCAAGTTCGTCGCCTATCCGCTGGGGCCGATCGGCTTCATCATCCTCACCTACTTCGTCATCGTCGGCACCTCCAACGCCGTCAACCTCACCGACGGCCTGGACGGCCTGGCGATCATGCCGACAGTGATGATCGGCAGCGCGCTGGGCATCTTCGCCTACGTCGCCGGCCACGCGGGCTTTGCCAAGTACCTGGCGCTGCCCTACATCCCGGGCGCGGGCGAGCTCACGGTGTTCTGCGGCGCGCTCGCCGGCGCGGGGCTGGGCTTTCTCTGGTTCAACGCCTATCCGGCCGAAGTGTTCATGGGCGACGTGGGCGCGCTCGCGCTCGGCGCCGCGCTCGGCACCATCGCCGTGATCGTGCGGCAGGAGATCGTCCTTTTCATCATGGGCGGAGTGTTCGTGGTGGAAACGCTGTCGGTGATGCTGCAGGTGGCCTCGTACAAGCTTACCGGCAGGCGCATATTTCGCATGG
>DASTHP010000164.1:0-10037 GCA_035718125.1 Burkholderiales bacterium
AGCTCGGGCGGCGCGAGCGCGGCGGGATAGCCCTCGATGCGCCGCGCGAGGCTCGGGGCGCGCAGCCCTGCGCTGTTGACCACCTGCGCGGCGAGGATCGGCTCGGCGCCGGCAACGTGCAGCTCGATGCCGCCCGGACGCACCACCGCCTTCGCGAGCGGGCTCTGCAGCGCGAGCATGGCTCCCGCGCGCTCGGCATCGCCGAGATAGGCGAGCATCAGGGCGTGGCTGTCGACGATCCCGGTGGACGGCGAGTGCAACGCCGCTACGCAATGCAGCTCGGGCTCCATGGCGCGCACTTCTGCGGGGCTCACGCGAACCACGTCGGCGACGCCGTTGGCGAGCGCCTTCTGCCGGATGCCCTCCAGCTCGTCGAGCTGCGCGGCATCGGTGGCGACGATCAGCTTGCCGCAGCGCCGGTGCGGCACGCCGCGCGTGGCGCAGTAGGCGTAAAGGCGCAGCCGGCCCTCGACGCAGGCGCGCGCCTTGAGAGAACCCTTGGGGTAGTAGATGCCGGCGTGAATGACCTCGGAGTTGCGCGAGCTCGTATGCGTGCCGATGGCGTCCTCGGCCTCGAGGATCACGACCTCGCGCCCGGCGAGCGCGAGCGCGCGCGCCACGGCGAGGCCCACCAGGCCCGCGCCGAGTACGACGGTGTCAACGCGATCCACGCAGGTACCTCCGCTCGATGAGGAAGGCGCCCAGACCTGCGGCGGCGGCGGCCGTGGCCATCGGCCGCGCGCTGCCGTCGAACAGCGCCCCGAGCACGGTGCTCACGACTGCGCCCACCGCGAACTGCGCGGCGCCCATGAGCGAGGAGGCGGCGCCCGCGGTGCGCGGAAAGGGCTGCAACGCGAGCGCGGTGGCGTTCGGGATGATGAGCGCCGTGCCAAAGAGGAAGGCCATGAACGGTGCGGCCACCGCGGCGGGGTGCGCGAGGCCCGCCCAGGCGGCCGCCGCGGCGGCCACGCCGGAGGCGAAGACGAGGACAATCCCGGCCCGCAGCAGGCGCTGCATGCCGAAACGCATGACCAGCCGGCTGGAGAGCCAGGCGCCGGCGATCTGGCCGACCATCACGAGCGCGAACAGCAGCGCAAAGGCGCCCGGCGAGACGCCAAGGCCGCTGACCAGGGTGAACGCCGAGTTGGACACGAAGGCGAAGATGCCGACCTGCGCGCACAGCATGGCGCCGTAAGGCGCGAGAAAGCGCGGCTCGGCGACGACGGCGGCGAAGCTGCGCGCGATCTGCACGGGGTGCGCCGAAGCGCGCTCGGCGGGCGCGGTTTCGGCAAAGCGCAGCGCCACCGCCGCCAGCAGCAGGGCGGGAACCGCGCCCAGGAGCCAGAACACCGCCCGCCAACCGCCGAGCGCGAGCATCAGTCCGCCGACGAGCGGCGCGGCGATGGGGATCACGCTGAAGACGATGATCATGCGCGCGAGCAGGCGCGCGGCCTGCTCCTGGCCGTGCAGGTCGCGCACGATGGTGCGCGCCATCACCGGGCCCGCCGACATGCCGAACCCCTGCGCAAGCCGCGCGGCCACGAGCGCCGTGGCCGAGCCCGCGAGCGCGCAGACAGCCGAGGCCACGAGCGCGAGCGCAAGGCCGGCGAGCAGCACGGGCTTCCTGCCGTAACGGTCCGAGACCGGGCCCCACACGAGCTGGCCCGCGGCGAGGCCGAGGAAGTAGGTCGTCACCGTGAGCTGCATGGCGGCCACCGGCGCGCCGAGCTCGCCCGCTGCAACGGGCAATGCCGGCAGCCAGGCGTCGGTGCCGAGCGCAGTCAGCGCGAACAGCACGCCGAGCAGCACCGTGAACGGGAGCGAAGCGGGACGGGATTCCAAGTTAGGATGCGATTGTAATGGCACGTTACGACTGCGTCGTCCTCGGTGCGGGCATCGTCGGCATCTGCACTGCGCTGCACCTGCAGAAGCGCGGGCGCGCGACCGCGCTGGTGGACCGGCGCGGCGCGGCGGAGGAGACCTCGTTCGGCAACGCGGGGCTCATCCAGCGCGAAGGCGTCTACCCTTACGGCTTTCCGCACGACTTCGGCGCGCTCGCGCGCTACGGCCTGAACCGCACCATCGACGCGCACTACCACCCATCGGCGCTGCCCAGGCTGGCGCCGTTCCTCTGGAAGTACTGGCACTACTCGCGCCCGGCGCGCCACGCTGAAGTGGCGCGCCGCTATGCGAAGCTCATCGAGCACTGCGTCGCCGAGCACGATGCGCTCGCCGCGGAAGCCGGCGCCACCGATCTCATCGTGCGCGGCGGCTGGATGAAGATCTTCCGCACCGAGCGCGAGCGCGACCTGCGCTTCGCCGAAGCCGAGCGCTGGCGCAAGGACTTCGGCGTGGAGCACCGGCAGCTGGACGCGAAGATGCTGCAGGAGGCCGAGCCTTACCTCGCACCCGTGCTTGCGGGCGCGCTGCACTGGACGCAGCCCACCCGCACGCTCGACCCGCAGGCGCTGGGGCAGGCCTACGTGCGGCGCTTCGAGGTGCTGGGCGGCACCCTCCTGCAGGGCAATGCGGCAACCCTCGAGGCCGATGGCCAGGGCTGGCGCATGCGCACCGCCAAGGGGCCGCTCGAGGCGGGCGCGGCGGTGATCGCGCTCGGCCCGTGGGCCGACGTCCTCACGCGCGCGCTCGGCTACGACCTGCCGCTCGCCGTGAAGCGCGGCTACCACATGCACTACCGCGCGGCGGGCGAGGCGAAGCTTAATCTCCCGGTGCTCGATGTGGAGCGCGGCTACTTCATGGGCCCGGTGCGCCGCGGCATCCGGCTCACGACGGGCGCCGAGTTCGCATTGCGCGACGCGATTCGCACGCCGGTGCAGTTGGGGCGTGCGGAGCCCATCGCGCGGGACCTTTTTCCGCTCGCCGAGCGCCTGGACACCGAGCCCTGGATGGGTGCGCGCCCCTGCACGCCCGACATGCTGCCGGTCATCGGCCCGGCGCCGATGCACCGCAATCTCTGGTTCGCCTTCGGCCACGCGCACCACGGCCTCACGCTCGGTGCGGTCACCGGGCGCCTCGTCGCCGAGATGCTGACGGGCGAGGCGCCCTTCGTGGACCCGGCGCCGTACGCCGCGTCCCGCTTCACCTCATGACTTCGCGCTGGCAGTTCTGGATCGATCGCGGCGGCACGTTCACGGACATCGTCGCGCGGCGTCCCGACGGCGCGCTCGTCACGCATAAGCTGCTCTCGGAGAACCCGGAGCGCTACGCGGACGCGGCGCTGGCGGGCATCCGCGCGCTGCTCGGCCTGGCGCCGGCGCAGAGGATTCCCGGGGAGCTCATCGAGGCGGTCAAGATGGGCACCACGGTCGCCACCAATGCGCTGCTCGAGCGCAAGGGCGAGCGCACGGTGCTGTTCATCACGCGCGGCTTCCGGGACGCCCTGCGCATCGCCTACCAGAACCGGCCGAAGATCTTCGAGCGGCACATCGTGCTGCCGGAGCTGCTGTATGCGCAGGTGGTCGAGGCCGACGAGCGCATCGGCGCGCGCGGCGAAGTCCACCTCGCCCTGGACGAGGCGAAGGCGCGCGCCGATCTCGAGAGGTGCGCGCGCGACGGCTACCGCTCGATCGCCATCGTGCTGATGCACGGCTACCGGTATCCGCAGCACGAGGCGCGCCTCGCGGCGCTCGCCAAGCTGGCGGGCTTCACCCAGATTTCCGTTTCGCATCAGGTCAGCCCGCTGATGAAGCTGATCGGGCGGGGCGACACCACGGTGGTGGACGCGTACCTCTCGCCGATCCTGCGCCGCTACGTCGAGCAGGTGGCCGCGGAGCTCGAAGGGGTGCGCCTGCTGTTCATGCAGTCGAACGGCGGCCTCACCGACGCACGGCGCTTCCACGGCAAGGACTCGATCCTCTCCGGCCCCGCGGGCGGCATCGTGGGGGCGGTGCGCACCTCGCTCTCGGCGGGCTTCGGCAAGATCATCGGCTTCGACATGGGCGGCACCTCGACGGACGTGTCGCACTACGCGGGCGAGTTCGAGCGCGAGTTCGAGACCAAGGTGGCGGGCGTGCGCATGCGCGCGCCGATGATGAGCATCCACACGGTGGCGGCGGGCGGCGGCTCGATCCTGCACTTCGACGGTGCGCGCTATCGCGTGGGACCCGATTCGGCGGGCGCCAATCCGGGCCCGGCGAGCTACCGGCGCGGCGGGCCGCTCGCGGTGACCGACGCCAACGTGATGCTGGGCAAGATCCACCCGGCGTACTTCCCGCACGTCTTCGGCGCGGACGGCGGGCAGCCGCTCGATGCGGTGGTCGTACGCGAGAAGTTCGCCGCGCTGGCGCAGACCATCGGCGACGGGCGCTCGCCCGAGCAGGTCGCCGAGGGCTTCATCCAGATCGCGGTGGGCAACATGGCGAACGCCATCAAGCACATCTCGGTGCAGCGCGGCCACGACGTCACCGAGTACACGCTGTGCTGCTTCGGCGGCGCGGCGGGACAGCATGCCTGCCTCGTGGCGGACGCGCTTGCCATGACGCGCGTGTTCATCCATCCCTTTGCCGGAGTGCTCTCGGCCTACGGCATGGGACTGGCGGACCAGGCGGCGCTCAAGGAGAAAGCGGTCGAGGCAGCGCTGGGCGAGCCGGGGCTGGAGACGGAGCTGGATGGCCTGGCGCGCGCGGCGCGCGACGAGCTGGCGAGTCAGGGTGTCGGTGCGGCCGACATTCGCGTGGTGCGCCGCGTGCACCTCAAGTACGAGGGAACGGATACCGCGCTGGTCGTGGCGTTCGCCGGCGCCGAGGAGATGAAGCGGCAATTCGAGCTCGCCTACCAGAAGCAGTTCTCCTTCCTCATGCCGGGCAAGGCGTTGATCGTGGAGGCGGTGTCGGTCGAGGCGCTGGCGGCGGGCGTTGCCGACCGCGCGGCGGCCGCGGACGCGGGCACCTCGAAGGCACCCGCGCGACCCGCGGCGAGCGTGCGCATGTTCACCAGCGGCCGCTGGCACGAAACGCCGCTCTTCCGGCGGGAGGCACTCGCCATCGGGCAGAAGGTGGCGGGCCCGGCGATCATCGCCGAGGCGAACGCGACCACGGTCGTCGAGCCCGGGTGGCAGGCGCAAGTGACGCCGCTCGATCACCTGGTGCTCGAGCGGGTCGTGCCGCGCGAGAAGCGCGTGGCGCTGGGCACCGAGGCCGACCCGGTGATGCTCGAGATCTTCAACAACCTGTACATGTCGATCGCCGAGCAGATGGGCCTGCGCCTGCAGAACACCGCCTACTCGGTGAACATCAAGGAGCGGCTGGATTTCTCCTGCGCGCTGTTCGACGCCGAGGGCCACCTGATCGCCAACGCGCCGCACATGCCGGTGCACCTGGGCTCGATGGGCGAGTCGATCAAGACCGTGATCCGCGAGAACGCAGGGACGATGAAGCCGGGCAACGTCTACGTGCTGAACGCGCCGTACAACGGCGGCACGCACCTGCCCGATGTCACGGTGATCACCCCCGTGTTCGATGAAGCGGGCGAGGTGATCCTGTTCTACGTCGGCTCGCGCGGCCACCACGCCGACATCGGCGGCATCACGCCGGGCTCCATGCCCCCCGATTCGAAGACGGTCGAGGAGGAGGGCGTCCTCATCGACAACTTCCTGCTGGTCGAGCAGGGGCGCTTCCGGGAGAAGGAGACCATCGCGCTGCTGTCCTCCGGAAAGTATCCGGTGCGCAACGTGCAGCAGAACCTCGCCGACCTGCAGGCGCAGATCGCCGCCAACGAGAAGGGGGTGCAGGCGCTGCGCGAGATGGTGGCGCACTTCGGCCTGGAGGTGGTGCGCGCCTACATGCGCCACGTGCAGGCGAACGCCGAGGAATCGGTGCGCCGCGTGATCGGCGTGCTCAAGGACGGCGCGTTCGAGCTGCCGCTCGACAACGGGGCGCGCGTGCGCGTGCGCATCGCCATCGGCAAGGACCGCAGGAGCGCGCGCATCGACTTCACCGGCACTTCGGCCCAGCTCGACAGCAACTTCAATGCGCCCTCCGCGGTCAGCATGGCGGCGGTGCTCTACGTGTTCCGCACGCTCGTGGACGACGAGATTCCGCTCAACGCGGGCTGCCTCAAGCCCCTCGAGGTGGTGATCCCCGAACGCTCGATGCTCAATCCGCGCTACCCGGCGGCCGTGGTCGCGGGCAACGTCGAGACCTCGCAGTGCGTCACCGACGCGCTCTACGGCGCGCTCGGCGTGCTGGCGGCATCGCAGGGCACGATGAACAACTTCACCTTCGGCAACGATCGCTACCAGTACTACGAGACGATCGCCGGCGGTTCGGGCGCCGGGCCCGGCTTCGACGGCACCGACGTCGTGCAGACGCACATGACCAACTCGCGCCTCACGGATCCCGAAGTCCTGGAGTGGCGCTTTCCCGTGCTGCTGGAGAGCTTCGAGATCCGCAGCGGCTCCGGCGGGGCGGGGCGACACCGCGGCGGACACGGCGCGGTGCGACGCGTGCGGTTTCTCGAGCCGATGACCGCGGCGATTCTCTCCAACCATCGCCGCGTGCCGCCGCACGGCATGGCGGGCGGCAGGCCGGGCGCGCCCGGGCACAACTACGTCCTGCGCGCCAACGGCCTTCGCGTGGAGCTCGGGCCCACCGACCGCATCGAGATGGGCGCGGGCGACGTTTTCGTCATCGAGACCCCGGGCGGCGGCGGCTACGGCTAGAATACGGCGCAGTCCCCGCAGGCTAACGGCATGAATCCAAGCGCGATCTATTCCAAGACTGGCAAGGGCGTGCAGGAGGCGTCCGGCAAGACGAGCCACCTGTCGCGCGGCGATCGCGCGATCCTCTCGGCGATCGACGGCAAGATCAATCTCAAGGATCTGAGCGCGAAATTCGATCGCGCCCCGGACGACCGGTTCTTCGCGCTGATCCGGAAGATGGACCAGGAAGGGTTCATCCGCGAGGTGTCGCCGGGCACGTTGCAGCGGGGCGCGGCGAACGCACCCCGGCCCTCGGCGACCAAGCCCTCGGTGCCGACGCCGTCCGCGGCGGGCGGCGGCGACGAGCTCGATTTCACGCAGATCTTCAGCGCGCCGCCCAAGCTCGAGAAGCCCGCCGCGCCCCCATCACGACCCGCCGCGCCCCCGTCCAAGCCCAGCGCACCCCCGTCCGACCCGATGGCGGCGGCGCGCCACGAGGCGGAGATGCGGGCGCGCGCCGAGCGTGAGGCGAAGGCGAAGGCCGAGGCCGCCGCCAAGGCGATGTCCGACGCGGCGATGAAGGAGCGCCTGGAGGCGGAGGCGCGCGCCAAGGCGGCGCGCGAGCTGACGATGCAGGCTGCCGCCGAAGGCACCACCACCGCCGAAATCAAGGCGCGTGCGCAAGCCGAGATCGAGGCAAAGGCGCGCGCGGCGGCTGAAGCCAAGGAGCGCGCAGAGACCGAGGCGCGGGAGCGGGCCCTCGCCGAGCACCGGGCGCAGCTGGAGGCCAAGCGCAAGGCGGAAGAAGCCGAGCGCACGGCGAAGGAGCGCGCCGAGCGCGAGGCGCGCGAAGCCAAGGAGCGGGCGGAACGCGCGCTGCACGAGAAGGCGGAAGCGGCGGAACGCGCGCGCTTCGAGGCGGCGGAGCGCGCCCGGCGCGAAGCCGAGGAGCTGCGCCTCAAGGTGGAGGCGGAGCGGCGCGCGCGCGAGGAAGCCGAGCGGCGCGCGCGCGAAGAGGCCGAGCGCACCCGGCGCGAAGCCGTGGAGCGGGCGCGGCGCGAAGCCGAGGAAAAGAAGGCGCGCGAGGAGGCCGAGACGCTGCGCAAGAAGCTCGAAGAGGAGCGCGCGGCGCGCGAGCAAGCCGAGAAGAAGGCCGAGGAGGAGCGCCAGCGGCGCGAGCAGCAGCGCCTGGAAGAGCTCAGGAAGATCGAGGAGGAGGAGGCCAAGCGCCGGGCGCAGGACGAAGCCGAGCGCAAGGTGCGCGAGACCGAGGAGCGCCGCGAGGCCGAGGAGCACCAGCGCCAGATCCGCTTGGCGCGCGAGGCCGAGGACAAGAAGCGCCGCGACGCCGACGCGCGCAAGAGGAAGGAGGAGGAGGCGCGGCGCTGGGAGGCGGAGGAGGCGCGGCGCAAGTCCGACGATGCCTACCGCGTGCGCGCCGAGCAGGAGGACCGCGAGCGCGCCGAGCGCGAAGTGGTCGAGGCGGCGGAGCGCGCCGAGGCCGCGAAGAAGGCCGCCGAAGCGGCCGACGCGCTGAGCAACTCCCTATTCGCCGACCTGGATTCGTTCGCCAAGCGCGAGGAGGAGGAGCGCAAGGAGAAGGAAGCGCAGGACAAGCGCGAGCGCGAGGAGCGCGCGCAAAAGGCGAAGGAAGACGAGGAGCGCAGGGCGCGCGAGGAGGCCGAGCGCAAGGCGCGCAAGGAAGAGGAGAAGCGCCGCCAGGAAGAGGAGGAGCAGCGCCAGAAGGAGGAGGAGGAGCGCCTCGCCAAGGAGCTGGAGGCGCGCCGCCAGGAAGAGGAGGTCGAGCGCAAGAAGAAGGAGCGCGAGGCCGAGGCGCGCAAGGCGGCCGAGTCCGACATCCCGATCTCGCGTTCGGACCTCGGCATGGGCGACGTGCATGAGGACGCGCGCAAGCTGACGCCGGAGGCGCGCAAGGCGCTGCGCGACCGCGAGCGCGAGGTGGAGCGCGCGCGCAAGCGGGGCGACCAGCCCGCCGCCAAGGCGGCCAGCGCCTACCGGCGCAAGCAGCCGGTCAAGTGGGGCAAGCCGGTGACGCTGGCGCTTGCCGCGCTGCTGGCAGTCGGCCTGGCGGTCGTGAACCTGATGCCGCTGTCCACGGCGGAATACGAGAAGCTCGCTTCCGACGCGCTCGGCCAGCCGGTCAAGATCGGCTCGGCGCGCATGTGGGTGCTGGCAGGCGTGCAGATGCGCTTCGAGAACGTCACCATCGGCGAGGCCGCCAAGATCGCGCAGGTGCGCGCCGTGCCCGAGCTCGGCTCGGTGCTGGGAGAGCGCAAGGTGTTCAGTCGCGTCGAGCTGGAAAAGGTGACGCTGACGCAGGATGCCCTCGGTGGCGCGCTGTTCGGCGCCGTCCACGGCACGCAGCTCTTCCCCCGACGCGTGGTGGCGACGGAGATCCGGCTGCAGGGGCCGATCGCCCTGCCGACGCTCAACGCCGACGCCGTCGTGGGCAGCGACGGCAGGCTGGCCGAGGTGAAGCTCTCCGGGGAGCGCGTCTCGGGCCTGATCACTTCGCGCGGCGACGGCGTCATGTTCGAGGCCACCGTCGCCAGCTTCACGCTGCCGTTTCTCAACAAGCTCACTCTGACGGAGTTCGGCGCGAAGGGCACGGCGAACGCGCAGGGCATGACGGTGAGCGAGTTCGACGGGCGCGTGTTCGACGGCTTGATGGCGGGCAACGCGCGCATCCAGTGGGGCCCGACGTGGAGCGTAAGCGGCGACGTGCGCGGCGGCGGCATGAACGCGGGGGTGTTTGCCGCGTCGCTGATCTCCGAGGGCCGCTTCGAGGGCAAGGGGCGCTACGTGATGGCGGGGCGCGAGCCCGAGCGCCTGTACGAGACGGCGCGGCTGGACGGCAGCTTCACGGTGGCGAAGGGCCAGCTGTCCAGCTTCGACCTCTCGCGCGCGCTGCAGGCGACCAGCGCGCAGACCAGCGGCCGCACCCAGTTCACCGAGCTGACCGGCAACGTGTCGCTCGCCAGCGGGGCGCTCGCGCTGCGCGACATGCGCCTGACGGCGGGGCTGCTGCAGGCCACCGGAACGCTCGATGTCGAGCCCACGGGCGGCCTGTCGGGGCGCATCAACGCCGAGCTGCGCACCTTGCGCGGCACCTATTACATCGGCGGCAAGCTGACCGAGCCTCAACTGCGCCGGTGAGCAGTCGCGGGGCGATGGCCATCGGCGACACGCCCCGCCGGCCGGTATAATCCTGCTTTATCGGCTGCGCTTGATGCAAAAGCTCCTTCAGTTCCGCGGCGCGCGTGCGCTGCAGGAATTCCGGCTCGCCAAGCTCCTTCCCCAGCTGCAATCCGCCCAGGCCGGCATCCGCGGCCTCGCGGCCGAGTTCCACCACTTCGTA
>DASTHP010000165.1:0-6907 GCA_035718125.1 Burkholderiales bacterium
GCCATGCGCGGCCTGCACGCGGAAGTGCGCCGCGAGGTCGCGCGCCGCGAGCTCGCCGAGCACGTCAAGCTGGGCCCCGGCGGCATCCGCGAGATCGAGTTCGTCGCCCAGGCGCTGCAGCTGGTGCGCGCCGGCCGCGACCCGGCGCTCGCGGTGCGCCCGACGCTGCTGGCGCTCGAGCGGCTGGGCGAGCGCAACCTGCTGCCCGCGCAGGCGGTGCGCGAGCTCGCCGCGGCCTACGTGTTCCTGCGCAATACCGAGCACCGCCTGCAGTACCTCGACGACCAGCAGCGGCACACGCTGCCCGAGGACGCGGAGGACCGCGAGCGCATCGCGCAGATGAGCGGCTACGACTCGTGGGAGGCGTTCGGCGCGCAACTGCAGGCGCAGCGCGAGGCCGTGCAGCGGCACTTCCAGTCCGTGCTCGCCGAGGCGCCGGCCGCGCAGGGGCCCGATGTGTGGCAGGACGACCCCGGAGCGGTGGCGCGCGCCCTCGCGGCGGGCGGCTTTCGCGACCCCGCGGCCAGCGCCGAGCGGCTCCTCGCCATGCGGCGCAGCCAGCGCTACGCGCTGCTGCCCGCCGACTCGCGGCGTCGCGTCGACGCGCTGGTGCCTGCGCTCGCCGCCGCCGCGGCGCAGTGCCCCGACCCGGACGCGACGCTCGCGCGTGCGCTCGACCTGATCGAGGCGGTGGCGCGCCGCGCCGCCTACCTGGCGCTGCTTGCCGAGCACCCGGAGGCCCTGCAGCGCGTGGCGCGCATCCTGTCGGCCTCGAGCTGGGCGGCCGAGTTCATCACGCGGCACCCGCTGCTGCTGGACGAGCTGCTGGACGACCGGGTGCTCTACGCGGCGCCCGACTGGCCCGCCTTCGAGCAGGCGCTGCGCGCGGCGCTTGCCGCCGCCGCGGGCGACGAGGAGCGGCAAATGAACGTCCTGCGCGAGCAGCACCAAGCGCAGGTGTTCCGCCTCCTCGCCCAGGACCTCGCCGGCCTGCTGACGATGGAGCGGCTGGCCGATCACCTCTCCGAGCTCGCCGACCGCGTGCTCGGCGTGACGCTGGGACTCGCCTGGGCGCAGCTGCGCACGCGCCACCGTGAGGCGCCGTGCTTCGCCGTGATCGGCTACGGCAAGCTCGGCGGCAAGGAGCTGGGCTACGCCTCGGACCTCGACCTGATCTTTGTCTACGACGACGCCGACGAGCGCGCGCCGGAAAACTACGCGCGGCTCGCGCAACGCCTCAATCACTGGCTCACCACGCGCACGTCGAGCGGCGCCCTGTTCGAGACCGACCTGCGCTTGCGCCCCTCGGGCGAGGCGGGACTGCTGGTGTCCTCGGTCGACGCTTTCGCCCAATACCAGGAAGGCTCGGCCTGGGTCTGGGAGCACCAGGCGCTCACGCGTGCGCGTTACTGCGCGGGCGACGCGCGCGTCGGCGCCGCGTTCGAGGAGATCCGGCGCCGCATCCTGGTGCGGCCGCGCGACCGGGCCGCCCTGGCGAAGGAGGTGCTCGCCATGCGCGAGCGCATGCATGCCGCGCACCCCAACGACTCGGGCCTGTTCGACGTCAAGCACGACCGCGGCGGCATGATCGACCTGGAATTCATCGTGCAGTACCTGGTGCTCGCCCACGCCGCGCGCCACGCCGAGCTCACCGGCAACCTCGGCAACATCGCGCTGCTGGGCATCGCGGCGGGGCTCGGGCTCATCCCGGCGGAGCTCGCCGAGCGCTGCCGCACCGCCTACCGCGAATTTCGCCGCGTCCAGCACGCGCTGCGCCTGGGCGGCGCGAAGTACGCGCGCGTGCCGCATGCCCAGCTGGCGGCGCACGCTGCGGCGGCACGCGCGCTGTGGACGACCGTATTCAGTCCGACGTGAAGGTGATGTCGCCGTACAGCGCGCGCGCGGTCTGCTGCGTGTTGTCGCCGTCGGTCAGCACGCCGACCGCCACGATGTCGCCGGGCTCCTCGTTGAAGGCGCGGCGGTAGTCCGTGAGGATGTTCCTGCGGTAGTGCACCCACTTCCCGAGCTGCGCCTCGCCGCGCTCCACGACGATCATCTGGATGCGGTCGATGTGCGGGTTGGGCAGCACGGTCTCCGCCGTCACGTCGTTCGACCAAACGTAGATCAGCATCGCGTAAGGCAGCGGCTCGCCGGCGAGGGCCTTGGCAAGCCGCAGCTTGGTGCGTTGCTCGAAGTCGAGCTTCGCCGGGTCGCCGTGAAACGAGATCACCAGCCGCGCCGGCGAGTCTTCGCGCCCGGCCTTGCGCTTGTCCGCACCCTGGATCAGGCGATCGACACGCCAGTCCCACTCGATATAGGGCTGGCGGTACGGGCTGATGCGGATCTTGCGGTACAAGCCGGTCGCTGCGCCCTCGGCATGCGCCTCGAGCACGGTCCCGTGCACGGAATCGACCACGCGGTACTCGGTCGGGCGCTTGCCCGACTGCATCCCCCAAGGCTCCCACCCCGCCGGCAGCGGCTCGCCGGCCTTCATCCGCGAGAAACGCGCCACCTCGACGACGCTGCCCCACTCGCGCCACAGGTCCCGCACGATCGGCGTGGAGGCGAGCAGGCCGTCGTCGGGCGTGCTGGCGCAGCCAGCGAGCGCGAGAACGCCCGCGAGCATCAGAACGGACCGGGCTTGCCTCAACGCCACCTCTCGGTCATCAAAAAAAGCGTAGCACTAGATCGCTTCGCGCGGCGTGCGCGCGAGCTGCGTGGCACGCCGCAGCGGCCCGTCGACCGTCGAGGCGAAGCCGGCCAGCGCATCGAGCAGCGCGTCGCGGTTGAGCCGATACAGCACCCGCTGGCCCTGGCGCTCGGCCGAGACCAGGCCCGCGCGCTGCAGCACCGCGAGGTGGCGCGACACCGCCGGCGCGCTCATGCCGAAGCGCTCGGCGAGGTCGGTGGTCGACAGCGCCGTCTGCGCGAGAAAGGCGATCGCCTGGCGCCGCGGCGGCGAGGCGAGCGCGGCGAACACCCGCTCCTGAGGATTAACAGCCATGTTAATAGTATGGCGCATTTTTCCGGCCTGTGGTTAGAATGGCGCCTCACCCAAGGAGACCCCGTTCCATGGCGAAAACAAAGGCGGCGTCCAAGGCGCCGCTGTCGATGGCCGACCGCGACGGTTGGATCTGGTACGACGGCAAGCTGGTGCCGTGGCGCTCGGCGACCACGCACGTGCTCACCCATTCCCTGCACTACGGCCTCGCGGTATTCGAGGGCGTGCGCGCCTACAAGACGGTGAGCGGCACGCAGATCTACCGGCTGCGCGAGCACACGCAGCGGCTGATCAATTCGGGGCACATCTACCTGATGAAAATCCCCTACACCCTCGAGCGCCTGATGCAGGCGCACATCGAGGTGGTGGCGGCCAACGGCCACGAAGCCTGCTACATCCGCCCGATCGCCTTCTACGGCTCCGAGAAGATGGGCGTGTCGCCCGTCGGCGCCAAGGTGCACGTGGCGATCGCCGCCTGGCCCTGGGGCGCCTACCTCGGGCCCGAAGCGCTGAACAAGGGCATCCGCGTGAAGACCGCGTCGGTGGCGCGCCACCACGTCAACGTCACCATGGCCCGCGCCAAGATGTCGGGCACCTACCCGAACTCCGTGCTCGCCACCCTGGAAGCCACGCAGCACGGCTACGACGAGGGACTGCTGCTCGACGTGGACGGCTTCGTCGCCGAAGGCGCCGGCGAGAACATCTTCATCGTCAAGGACGGCGTGATCTACGAGCCCGAGCTCACCTCCGCGCTCACCGGCATCACGCGCTCCTCGGTGATCGAGCTCGCGCAGGGCCTCGGCTACCGCGTCGAGTCGCGCCGCCTCACGCGCGACGACATCTACATCGCCGACGAGTGCTTCTTCACGGGCACCGCGGCCGAGGTGACGCCGATCCGCGAGCTCGACGGCCGCCAGATCGGCGCGGGCAAGGCCGGCGCCGTGACCAAGGCGCTGCAGAAGGCGTTCTTCGACGTGGTCACCGGCAAGGACCGCAAGCACAAGCACTGGCTCACGCCCGTGCCGATGAAGCGGGGCAGGGCGTGAGCAGCGACACGGCGCGCCAGGTCGAGGTCACGGAAAAGGACTTGCCGCTGCACTGTCCGCGGCCGGGTGCGCCGCTCTGGGCGCGCCACCCACGCGTGTTCCTCGACGTGGTGAAGCACGGCGAGGCGCTCTGCCCCTATTGCGGCACGAAGTTCCTCTACAAGGGTGCGCCTGCCAAGGGGCACTGACCGCGACCCCCGACGCGCAGCGCCATCCTCGACGCCGATCGGCCGCATTGAATCGCCCCGCACGGATACTCGTGGTGGCGCCGAACTGGATCGGCGACGCGCTGATGGCGCAGCCCCTGCTCGCGCGGCTGCGCGACCAGCTGCCGCAGGCGCGCATCGACGTGCTCGCCCCCGCCTGGGTGGCACCGGCGGTGCGGCGCATGCCGGAGGTCTCCGGCGTGATTGAAACCGCGTTCGCGCATGGCAGCCTGCGCTTGCGCGAGCGCTGGAAGCTCGGCCGCACGCTCAAGGCGCTCGGCTACGACCAGGCGCTCGTGCTGCCCAACACCTGGAAGTCGGCGCTCGCGCCGTTCTTCGCCGACATCCGCATCCGCAGCGGCTACGTCGGCGAATCGCGCTACGGGCTGCTCAATCTCCTCTACCGCAAGCCGCCGGGGCGCGAGCCGATGGCCTCGCACTACGCGCGCCTGGCGGACAAGCCCGGCGCGCAGCTGGCGCTGCCGCTGCCCAATCCGCGGCTGCAAGTGGATGCGCAGGCCGCCGAGCGCACGCGCGCGCGCTTCGGGCTCCCGGCGCGCTACGTCGCGCTGTGCCCCGGCGCCGAATACGGTCCGGCCAAGCGCTGGCCCTACTTCAAGGAGCTCTCCGAGCAGCTCGCGCTGCCCGCCGTGCTGCTTGGCTCGCCGAAGGAGCGCGAGCAGTGCGCCGCGATCAAGGGCCGCAACCTCGCCGGGGAAACCACGCTCGACGAGGCGATCGAGCTGCTCGCGCTCGCGCAAACCGTGGTGAGCAACGACTCCGGGCTGATGCACGTTGCCGCGGCGCTCGGCCGGCCGCAGGTCGCGCTGTTCGGCTCCTCGAGTCCGCAGCACACGCCCCCGCTCTCGGACAAGGCGCGCGTGCTCTGGCTCGGCCTCGACTGCAGCCCCTGCTACGCGCGCGAGTGCCCGCTCGGCCACTTCCGCTGCATGAAGGACCTGACCGTGGAGCAGGTCCTCGAGAAGCTGGGGTCGGACCCCGTTTTTCGCGACAATGGGGCCTGACCCCGACTTGCCGCACCCCGATCTGCCATGGCCGCGAGGATCTTTCCCACCGCACAGGACGCCGAGGCCGCCTTCTACGAGGCGCTTGAGCGCGCGGATCTCGAGCTGATGATGGCAGTGTGGTCGGAGGACGAGGACATCGTCTGCGTGCACCCGGGCGGCCCGCGGCTCGCCGGCCAGGACCCGGTGCGCGCGAGCTGGCGCCAGATCCTCTCCGGCGGCACGCGTGCGCGCGTGCAGCCCAGCCAGCTGGTGACGATCTCCGGGCCGATGGTGGCGGTCCACAGCGTCCAGGAGAACTTCGCGGTGCCGGGCGAGGCCCGGCCGATGCCGGCGGTGGTCGCCACCAACGTCTATCTGCGCACGGCGGCGGGCTGGCGCATGATCGCGCATCACGGTTCCCCCGCGCCCGGCAGCGCCGAGCCGCCGGCGCGCGACGTGCCGAAAATCCTGCATTGAGCGCCTACCGGGCCCCGTGGTGGCTGCCGGGCGGCCACCTGCAGACCGTGGTCGCCGTGCTCGCGCCCGCGCCACGCGTCGCCTGGCGGCGCGAGCGCTGGGACACGCCCGACGGCGACTTCATCGAGCTCGACTGGGCGGATGGCACCGGGCCGCTGCTCGCCCTGTTCCATGGCCTGGAGGGCGGCTCCTCGAGCCACTACGCGCGCAGCATCGCCGCGCGCGCGCTCGAGCGCGGCTGGCGCTGCGTGGTGCCGCATTTCCGCGGCTGCTCTGGCGAACTCAACCGGCGGCCGCGGGCCTACCACTCGGGCGACACCGAGGAGCTCGACTGGATCCTGCGGCGCCTGCGGCCCGATTTCGCGGCGGGCATCTCGCTCGGCGGCAATGTGCTGCTCAAGTGGCTCGGCGAGCGTGGCGCGGATGCGGCACGGGTCCTGCGTCGCGCGGCGGCCATCTCGGCGCCGCTCGACCTGGCGGCGGCCGGGCACGCGCTGGACCGCGGCGTCAACCGGCGCCTGTACACGCGGGTGTTCCTCGCCTCGCTCAAGGCGAAGGTGCTCGCCAAGGTCGCGCTGCGCCACGTGGCGCTCGACGAGCAGCAGCTGGCGCGCGCGCGCACGCTGCGCGAGTTCGACGATCTCTACACCGCCCCGCAGCACGGCTTTCGCGACGCCGGCGATTACTGGAAGCGCGCCTCGAGCGCGCCGTGGCTCGAGCACATCCGCGTGCCCACGCTGGTGCTGAACGCGCGCAACGACCCCTTCCTGCCGCGCGCGGCGCTCGAGTCGGCAACGCGCAAGGTGTCGCGCGACGTGGTGCTAGAATTTCCGGCGACCGGGGGCCATGCCGGCTTCCCGGGGCGCGGCCAGTGGCTTGCGCGCCGCGTGCTCGACTTCTTCTCCCAGCCGTGAACCTGCCGACCGAGATCTTTCGCGCCTACGACATCCGCGGCATCGCCGGGCGCACGCTCACCCCCGAGGTGGTGCGCGCGGTGGGGCGCGCGCTCGGCTCGCTGGCGCCGCGCTTCGCCGTCGGGCGCGACGGCCGCGCCTCCGGGCCGCAGCTCGCCGACGCCTTGTGCGAGGGCCTGCAGGCCTCGGGCGCCGACGTCGTGGACATCGGCGTGGCGCCGACGCCGCTCACCTACTTCGCGGCGCACCACCTCGG
>DASTHP010000166.1:0-2437 GCA_035718125.1 Burkholderiales bacterium
GGCAGGAAGCGGGGCAGCTCTCCGGCGGCCAGCAGCAGATGCTGGCGATCGCGCGGGCGCTGCTCTCGCGCCCGCAGGTGATGCTGCTCGACGAGCCCAGCCTGGGCCTGTCGCCCTTGCTCACGCGCGAAATCTTCCGCATCATTGCGCGCATCAATCGAGAGCGCGGCACCACCATCCTGCTGGTGGAGCAGAACGCGCACATGGCGCTCGAGGTGGCCGAGTTCGGCTACGTGCTGGAGGTGGGGCGCATCGTCATGGAGGACACCTGCGCCAACCTGGCCAAGAAGGAAGATATCCAGGAGTTCTACCTCGGCGTGCAGGCGGCCGGCGTGCGCGGGCAGCGGCGCTGGAAGAGGAAGAAGCAGTGGAGATAGACGCATGAAGGCGATCGAGCACGGCAGCGTCGCGCGCCTGTTCTGGCACGGCGTGCAGACGCGCGGCCCGCAGGTGATCCTGCGCCAGAAGGAGCTCGGCATCTGGCGCGCGGTGACGTGGACCGAGCTCGGCCGCGCGGCGCGCGAGGTCGGCATGGGGCTGGTGGCGCTGGGCTTGCAGCCGGGCGAGGTGGCCTCGATCCAGTCCAACACCAACCGCGAGTGGGTGTACGCGGATCTCGGCATCCTCGGCGCCGGCGGCGTCTCCAACGGCATCTATCCCACCGACGCGGCGGCGCAGGCCGAGTACCTGCTCGCCGATTCCGGCTCGGTGGCCGTGTTCGTGGAGGACGAGGAGCAGCTCGACAAGATCCTTGAGGTGCGCGAGCGCCTGCCGAAGCTGCGCAAGATCATCGTCTTCGACATGGAGGGCCTGCGCGATTTCGACGACGCCCAGGTGATGTCGCTGGAGGCGCTGCGCGCGCTCGGCGCCGACTACGACGACAAGCACGAGGGCGTCTGGGACAAGCGCCTCGCCTCGCGCAAGCCCGAAGACCTCGCCATCCTGGTGTACACCTCGGGCACCACCGGCAAGCCCAAGGGCGCGATGATCTCGCACCGGAACATCCTGGTGACGGTGGACGGCTACCAGGAGGCCTTTCCGCAGGGGCCGGAGGACGAGCGCATGGCGTTCCTGCCGCTGTGCCACATCGCCGAGCGCCTCGGCGGCCAGTACCACTCGATCTACGCCGGCGCGGTGCTCAACTTCGTCGAGAACCCCGAAACGGTGCCCGAGAACGTGCGCGAGATCGCGCCCACGGTCTTCACCGCAGTGCCGCGCGTCTGGGAGAAGTTCTACTCGGGCGTGCAGATCCGGCTGCGGGAGGCGGGGGCGCTGCAGCAGCGGGCCTATGCGCTCGCCATCGGCGTCGGCTACCGGGTCGCGGCGCTCAAGGAAGCGAGAAAGCCCGTGCCGGCGGGCCTGCGTTTCGCCTTCTGGCTGGCGCGCGTGCTGGTGCTGAACAACATCCGCAAGGTGGTCGGCGTGCATCGCACCAAGGTCTGCGTCACCGGCGCGGCGCCGATCTCGCCCGACCTGATCCGCTGGTACATGGCGCTCGGCGTGGAGATGTACGAGGTCTGGGGGCAGACCGAGTCCTGCGGCGCCATCACCTCCAACCCCGCGGGCAGGGTGAAGCCCGGCTCGATCGGGCCGCAGATGGCGCACGCGCAAGTGAAGCTCTCGCCCGAGAACGAACTGCTGGCGCGCGGGCCCTGCGTGTTCATGGGCTACCTCAACCAGCCGGAGAAGACCGCCGAGACGCTGAAGGACGGCTGGCTGCACACCGGCGACGTCGGCAAGGTGGACGAAGAGGGCTTCTTCTACATTACCGACCGCATGAAGGACATCATCATCACCGCCGGCGGCAAGAACATCACGCCCTCGGAGTTCGAGAACCAGCTCAAGTTCTCGCCCTACATCACCGATGCGGTGGTGATCGGCGACCGGCGCCCCTACCTGGTGGCGCTGGTGATGGTGGACCACGAGAACGTCGAGAAATTCGCGCAGGACCATGCCATCCCCTTCACCAACTACGCCAGCCTGTGCCGCCGGCCGGAGATCATCGCTCTCATCCAGGGCGAGATCGACAAGGTCAACCAGCGCTTCGCGCGCGTGGAGCAGGTGAAGAAATTCCGCCTGCTCGAGACCAAGCTCACCGCCGAGGACGAGGAGCTCACCCCGACCATGAAGCTGAAGAGAAAGCTGGTGAACGAGAAGTACAAGGACCTGGTCGAGTCCATGTACGCCGAGCGCGCGGCGGCGTGATATAAACTATCCGCACAAGAGATCGAACGAGGAGACCCCCCAATGAAGCGCATCATCGCCGCGGCCGCCGCGCTGTTCGCCGGCGCCGCCTTCGCCCAGGGCCAGGGCGTGAGCAAGAACGAGATCGTCATCGGCTCGATGCAGGACCTCTCGGGCCCGATCGTGGCCTTCTCCAAGCAGCTCAAGTACGGCATGGAGATGCGCGTCGAGGAGATCAACGCGCAGGGCGGCA
>DASTHP010000167.1:0-9613 GCA_035718125.1 Burkholderiales bacterium
GAGAATCACGCCGATCAGGCACATCAGCAGGTTGAACGGCGACAGCGCGACGCCGAAGCCGAGCGCGAGGTTGCTGAGGATTTCCATCGCGCGCTCCTAGAAGCGGCAGAAGTCTTCGATGACCGCCGGGCAGATCGGGAAAGGCAGCGTCAGGCCCTTCACGAACACCAGCACGGAGAAGATGAACAGCACCACGTAGAGCGTCGCCACTTCCTTCCACTTGAACTCGTGGCCGCCGAAGGCGCCGATGAATATCAGCAGCGCGATGGCGCCGAGCAGCCCCAGCGGCTTGAGGAAGTAGCCGAAAGCGACGCATGCGGCGAGGATCAGCACGAGCGGGCGGAAGTGGAACTTCGCCACCTGCTCGCCCTTGAGGGCGCAGGAGCGCACCAGCAGGATGAGTCCCAGGACGGCGAGCAGGCCACCCAGCACGCTCGGGAAATACGCCGGTCCCATGCGCACCGCGCTGCCCATCTGGTAGCTATTGACCGCGATCGCCGCCATGCCGGCGCCGAAGGCGACAAACATCACCCCTGCCCAGAAGTCCTTCGGACTCTTGATCACCATCGGTCTCCTCCAGCTCTTCTCGCGGCGCGCATCCTCCGGCGGCGCCGCTGGCCCTGAGTCGAGGCTAGTGTAGCATGGGCTTTCATGCGCTTTTCCCTGAGCGCCATGTCAGCTTGGCGTCATGCTTTGCTCTGCTGCATCGCGCTCGCGCTCGCAGCCTGCGGCGACGCTCCGAAGCTCGCGCGCCTCGCGCCGGATGCGGCGGTGCTCGCGTTCGGCGACAGCCTCACCTACGGCACCGGCGCCGGCGAGAACGAGAGCTATCCTGCGCAGCTCGAGGGCCTCATCGGACGCCGCGTGGTGCGCGCCGGCGTGCCGGGCGAAGTGAGCGCGCAGGCGCTCGCGCGCCTGCCCGCCGCGCTCGAGGAGCACCAGCCGAAGCTGATCGTGCTGTGCATCGGCGGCAACGATTTCCTGCGCAACCTCGGCCAGGCGCAGGTCGCCGCCAACGTGCGCGCCATGATCCGGGCGGCCAGGCAGGCGGGCGCCGACGTGGTCCTGCTCGGCACGCCTGAGAAAAGCCTGCTGGTGACGCCGCCGAAGTTCTACGCCGAGATCGCGCAGGAGTTCCGCATCCCCTACGAGGGCAAGGTGATCGGCGAGATCCTGCGCGACAGCGCGCTCAAGTCCGATCCCATCCACCCCAACGCGCGCGGCTACCGCCTGATGGCCGAGCGCATCGCGGCGCTCATGAAGCAGGCGGGCGCTATCTAGGAACAGGGGAACCGAGGTTCCCCCGTTACCCCCTCCTGCCGCCGAGTGGCGGCCGTAGTGTCGCGAGCCGCTGCACGTCTTCCGGCCGGTCCACGTCCCACACTTCAGGCAGCTCGCGCCAGCGCCAGCCGAGGCGCGCGAGGCGCGCACGCGTCTGCGCCATCACCTGCGCGCCGCCCCAGGCGATCTCATCGAACAGGCGCGGCGATGCGCGCCGCAGCGCGACGAGCGCGTAGCCGCCATCCGCGGCGGGCGCGAACACCGCGTCGGCGCCGCCGGCGAGCCAGCGTGCCGCGCGGCGCAGGTCGCGCGCGCGCAGCACCGGGCAGTCACCGCCGATGAGGATCACGCGCTGGGCGCGGCGCAAGCCATGGCGGAAGGCGTGCAGCATGCGCGCGCCGAGATCGGCGCCGCGCTGGCGGCGCGTGCTCCACAGCTGCACGCCGCCCAGCCGCGCGCCGCGCGCGGTGGCGAGCGCGCGCGCCACGAGCCGCGCGTGCAGGCGCGCGGCCCCCGCCTCGCCCAGCAGCGGAACGAGGCGCGTCTTCACGCGTCCCGCGCGCGGCTCGCGTGCGAAGACGAGGATCCTAGTCCGTGTATCGACGCGCCAGCTCATCGGGATCGCTGCCCCGCCAGTAGGCGAGCCGCAGCCGCCACATGAGAAGCACGGTGCGTGCGATGCCGCGGCGCTCCCAGCGTCGCGCCGACGTGCGCACGCGCGCAGCGAGGCAGGCGGGCGGCGAGACGCGCTTCATGGCGCGACTGAAGGCGACGTCCTCCATCAGCGCGATGGGCGGGAAACCAGGAAAGGCGTCGCGCCGCACGAAGATCGCCTGGTCGCCGGTGGCAATGCCGGTGAGACGCGAGCGCCGGTTCATGAAGTAGGCGATCACGGCCAGGCGCGGGTCGTCCGAGTCGATCGAGACGTCGAAGCGGCCCCAGGCATGCGCCGCAAGCGCCGCGAGCACCGCGCGGTCGGCCTCCGGCGGCAGAAAAGTGTCGGCGTGCAGGAAGAGGAGCGCGTCGCCCGAAGCCGCGGCGGCGCCGGCATTCATCTGCGCGGCGCGGCCGCGCGGCGCTTCGAGCACCCGGTCGGCGAGCGGCGCGGCGAGCCGCGCGGTGCCGTCCGTGCTGCCGCCGTCGGCGACGATTACCTCGTGGCCACGCGCGCGCAGTGGCGCCAGCGCGGCGAGGCAGGCCTCGATGCCCGCGGCCTCGTTCAGCGTGGGGACGACGACGCAGAGTCGCTGCTCGATGCCGTCGATCAGCCGCGCCGCCATGCGTGGAATTTCTCGACCCAGGCGAGCAGGCGCTGCGGCGCGTGGGCCTTCTTCCACACCCCGGCGGCGTACTTGTTCGCCTCGGCGAGCGTCGGATAGATGTGGATGGTGCCGAGGATCTTGTTCAGTCCGATGCCATGGCGCATCGCCGCGACGAACTCGGCGATCAGGTCGCCCGCATGCTCGCCGGCGATGGTGACGCCGAGGATGCGGTCGCTGCCCGGCGCGGTCAGCACCTTGACCACGCCGTACGCCTCCTCGTCAGCGATCGCGCGATCCAGGTCGTCGATGCCGTAGGTCGTGACTTCGTGGGCGATGCCCTTCTCTCTTGCCTCGGTTTCGTTGAGGCCCACGCGCGCGACCTCCGGGTCGGTGAAGGTGGCCCAGGGGATCACCGAGTAGTCGGCGCGGAATTTCTTCAGGCCGCCGAACAGGGCGTTCACCGCCGCGTACCAGGCCTGGTGCGACGCGGTGTGAGTGAACTGGAAGGGCCCGGCGACGTCGCCGCAGGCATAGATGTTCGGATACAGCGTCTGCAGGTAGTCGTCGGTCTCCACGGTGCGCGCCTTGGTCACCGGGATGCCGAGCTCCTCCAGCCCGTAGCCGGCCGTGTTGGCGACGCGCCCCACGGCAACGAGCAGCGTGTCGAACTGGATCGCCAGGTCGCGCCCCGCATGCTCGCAGATCAGCACCTTGTGCCCGTCCTCGACGCGGAACTCCTTGGCGCGATGGGCCGTGCGCACGTCCACGCCCTCCTCGCGAAAGCGCCGCTCGACCAGCGCCGAGATCTCCGGGTCCTCGCGCATCAGCAGCCGCGGCAGCATCTCGACCTGCGTCACCTGCGCGCCGAAGCGCGCGAAGGCCTGCGCCAGCTCGCAGCCGATCGGCCCGCCGCCGAGCACCACCAGGCGCGCGGGAAGCTCGCGCAGGCTCCAGAGCGTGTCCGAGGTGAGATAGCCGGTCTTCTCGATGCCGGGGATCGGCGGCACGAAGGGCCGCGCGCCCGCGGCGATCACGATCGCGCGCGTGGTCAGGGCACGCTTCGTTCCGTCCGGCAGCTGGATCTCCACGATCCACGGCGACAGGATCTTCGCCTCCCCCTGGATGCACTCGACGCCGAGCCCGCGATAGCGCTCGGCCGAATCGTGCGACTCGATCGCCTTGATCACCCGCTGCACGCGCTCCATCACCTCGGCGAAGTCGAACTCCGCGACGGCATTCGCCAGGCCGTACTCCTTCGCGCGCCGGATGGTGGAGAGCACGCGCGCGGTCTTGATCAGCGCCTTGGAAGGCACGCAGCCGGTGTTGAGGCAGTCCCCGCCCATGCGGTGCTTCTCGATCAGCGTCACTTTCGCCTTCACCGCGGCGGCGATGTAGGCCGACACGAGCCCGGCGGAGCCCGCGCCGATCACCACCAGGTTGCGATCAAAATGCGCCGGCTTGTGCCAGCGCGCGTAGGCGCGGCGGGCCTTGAGCGCGTCGAGCGCCTTTTTGGCGGCAAGCGGAAACAGGCCCAGCAGCGTGAACGCGGCAATCAGCCCGGCGGAGAGGCGAAACTCGCCGAGCTGCGTGCCCGCGTAGACGTAGACGATAGTGCCGGCCAGCATGCCGACCTGACTCACCCAGTAATAAGTCCAGGCGCGGATCGGCGTGAGGCCCATCGCCAGGTTGATGAGAAAGAACGGGAAAGCCGGCACCAGGCGCAGCGCGAAGAGGTAGAACGCGCCCTCCTTCGCCACGCCCGCGTTGAGGGCGCGCAACCGCTCGCCGAAGCGCGCCTGCACCCAGTCGCGCAGCAGGAACCGCGAAGCGAGGAAGGCGAGCGTCGCCCCGAGGCTCGAGGCGAAGGAGACGATGACCGTGCCCCAGAGGAGCCCGAAGATCGCCCCGCCGAACAAGGTAAGCACCGCCGCGCCGGGAAGCGACAACCCCGTCACCGCGACGTACACGAGGAAGTAGGCGAGCGCCGCCCGCCACGGATGGGTGGCGTAATACTGCCGCAAGTCGTCTTGCCGCGCGCGCAGCTCTTCCAGCGTGAGATAGCGGTGCCCGCCCAGCGCGAAGAACAGCGCCACCAGGACCACGATGGCAAGCAGAACCAGGAGGCGGGAGCGGCTCACGCGGGCTGGGGCGCGACCGGTACCAGGGGACGGGAGCGGCTCACGCGGATTGGGTCGCGCGGTGCCGCGCGCGGATTACAGGTGTCCGGCGCTGCGCTGCCCCTGCTCGTCCAGCAGCTCCATGAGGCGGCTGCTGGTGGCGCGCAGCCGCTGCGAGAGCATCAGCACAAGCTCCATCAGGAGCTTGGCGCCGATCAGCGGCTGCTCGACGATGATGCGCGCCAGGTTCTCGCGGCCCAGCACCGCCACCAGCGTAGGCTCCAGCGCGACGCAGGTGGCGAAGCGCGCCTCGCCGTCGATCATGGACATCTCGCCGAGCGAGCGGCCCGGCTCCACCACCGCGATGCGCTGCGGGGTGTTCCAGCGGTCCTGCTTGCGCACCTCGAAGCGGCCCTCGACCACGATCAGCATGAAGTCGCCTCCATCGCCCTCGTGGATGACTTCCTGGCCCTCGGCTGCGCGGTACATGTCCATGAAATGCGACAGCAGGCGAATTTCCGCCGGCGTGAAGTTCTCCAGCAGGGCGCTTTTCGGAATCAGGCCGTGAATCTGGCTGGCAAAGCGCGCCGCGTCGCCCAGATACTCGAGATGCGCGAGCTGCGGAATATGGTCGGTCATGGCGGCGGGGCGGAAGGTGCGGCAAATTCTAGCCGATCAACCACAGCACGGTGGCCACCCAGCCCAGTGCCGCGGCGGCGAGCATCGGGTCGCGCAGCAGCTCCAGCGTCGGATCGCCGCCGCCGCCGCGGTAATGCAGGCGAAAGAGATAACGGAAGCTGCCGAGCAGCACCCACGGCAGCGTCCAGATGAGGTTCTTGGTGCCGTGCAGCGCGACGGTCTGCTCCGCCACGGTGTACAGCGCATAGGTCACCACCATGCCGATCACGCAGGCGAACACCGCGCGGTCGAGGAAGGCCAGGGTGTAGGACTCGAGCACCGCGCGATGCTTTCCTGCGTCCTCGGCAAGGCGCTCGAGCTCCGCGCGGCGCTTGGCAAAACCCAGGAACAAAGTGAGCAGGAAACCGCAGGCGAGCAGCCAGCGCGAGGGCTCGATGCCGATGCCCCAGGTGCCCGCGAGCAGGCGCAACATGAAGCCCGCCGCAATGATGAAAACGTCCACCACCGCCACGTGCTTCAAGCCGAGGCTGTAGGCCGCGTTCAGTGCGAGGTAGGCACCGACGAGCGCCGCCACCTGCCAACCGGTCCAGCCCGCCAGGCCGAGGGCGGCGACGGCGAGCGCCAAGGCAATGCCGTGCGCCGCGGCGGGGGAGATCGCGCCACGCGCCACCGGGCGGCTGTTCTTTTCCGGGTGCTCGCGGTCGCGCGCGGCATCGAGTGTGTCGTTGAAGGCGTAAACCGCACTCGAAGCGAGGCAGAAGGCCGCCGTCGCGGCGAGGGCCGCCCCGAGATAGTACGGCGTATCCCAGGCATGGCCGAACAGGAGACCGGCCAGCACGAAGCCGTTCTTCACCCAGTGGTGCGGGCGCAGCAGCTGTACGACATCGCGGACCGTCATGGCAGAGGATGCCTCATCGTAGGTCGTAGCGCTCGAAGAAATAGCAGGCGCCCATCGGCAGTCGCGGCGGGATGCGGTACCAGCGCTCTCGCACCGGGCTGAGCACGCCCTCGCGATAGGCGGCGTAATCGAAGCCGCGGCCGAGCACGGCATGGTAGGTCGCGCCGCGAACCTCGATGCGTCGGGCCTGCACGTCGCGGAAGTAGGCCCGGTAGCGCGCAAGGTCGGCCTCGTCGCGGCGCAGGATGACGAGGTCGCGGCCTTGGTAGGTGCGCCAGTCGGTGAGGATGTCGTCGTGGCGCGCGTGCGAGGAGCCGGGGCCGAAGACCGGTACCGCGCGCTTGGCGTGGTACGACATCACCGCCGCCATCGAGTAGCTCTCGTAGGCGGGCGTCGCGCCGGGCAGAGCCTCCTCCAGCGCGCGCAGCACTGCGCGCGTGTCCAAGAGGAGCACGGCGTTCTGGTAGAAGCGGCGTCCCTGCCAGGTCTCGAGCGGCAGCAGGACCAGCGCTGCGAGCACTGCCATCTGCAGCACGGCGATGCCCGCGAACCAGCGCACGGTGATCGCCAGCGCGCGGCGCTCCAGCGCCAGCGCCACCGTCAGGATCATCGCCGGCACGAAAGACATCAGCCAATGCAGGCCGATGCGCCGCACCGGCGAGATGAGCGCAAAGATGACAAGCGGCACCAGCCAAGCCGCGAGCAACGCGCCGTGCGCGGGCGCGCGCAATTGTTTGCGCCCCTTCCAGGCGTACCAGAGCAGCGGCCCGGCAAGGAAGGCGAGCGAGGCGGCGTAGAGCGCGGGCGTAGTCCAGTTCAGGCCCGCATCGTCGTGCCGGTTGATGGCATTGAACATCACGTTGCACCAGCAGGCCTGCCAGTTCCAGTAGAGATTGAGGAGGCCCGCGGGAAGCGCGCCGAGGAACGCGAGGCCGAAAGCCGCGGGCCGGCGCGCCGCAAGCGCCCAGACGAGATAGGCGATGCCGAGCAGCACCGCGAAGTACTTCGACAGGAACGCGAACCCCAGCAGCACGCCGGCGAGGAAGAACCGCTCGCGCGCAAAGGCAATCATCGAAGCCACGGAAAAGAGGATCAGCGGCGTGTCCGTGGTGATGAACACGTTCCAGACGTTGAGCGGCACGAGCAGCACCGCGAGCGCCGCGAGGTCCGCGGTCTCGGCGTCGCGCCCATACCAGGCCGCGAGCGCGTGGCGCACGAGCAAAGCCACTACGACCGGCAGCAGCACGACCGGCAGCCGCAATACCCACTCGGCCTCGGACAAGCGCAACAGCAGCGCCAGGAGCCAACCCACCATCGGCGGGTGGTCGTAGAAGCCCAGAGCCGGGTGCCGGCCCCAGAGCGTGAAGTAGGCCTCGTCGCCAGTGTACGGCACGGCCGCCGCCAGCCAGAAACGGAAGGCGAGCGTCGCGGCAAGCGCGATCGCCAGCCACTGCCGCGTCGTCAGGGAGGCCACGGCCGCGATTCTAGCGACTGGAAAAAAATGGGGTCAGGGCCGAATTTTTTCTCGCAAGGAAAATTCGGCCCTGACCCCAATTTTCTAGCGCTTGGTTTTGGCGGCCTTGCGCCGCTCTCTTACCGCATTGGCCAGCGTCTCGAGCACTTCCAGCGAATCCTTCCAGCCGAGGCACGCGTCGGTGACGCTCTGGCCGTACTGCAGCGGCTTGCCGGGCGCGAGGTCCTGACGGCCTTCGACCAGGTGCGACTCGACCATGGTGCCGATGATGCGCCGCTCGCCACCTGCGATCTGCGCGGCGATGTCGCGCGCCACGTCGATCTGCCGCTTGAACTGCTTGGCGGCGTTGGCGTGCGAGCAGTCGATCATCAGGCGCTCGGGCAGCTTCGCCTTGACAAGCTCCGCGCAGGCCGCGGCGACGCTCTCCGCGTCGTAGTTCGGCGTCTTGCCGCCCCGCAGGATGATGTGGCAGTCGTCGTTGCCGCGCGTCTGCACGATCGCCACCTGCCCGGTCTTGTGCACCGAGAGGAAGTGGTGCGCCCGCCCCGCTGCGAGGATCGCGTCCACGGCGATCCTCACGTTGCCGTCGGTGCCGTTCTTGAAGCCCACCGCCGCCGACAGGCCCGAGGCCAGCTCGCGGTGCACCTGCGACTCGGTGGTGCGCGCGCCGATGGCGCCCCAGGACACGAGGTCGCCCATGTACTGCGGCGAGATCACGTCGAGGAACTCGCAGCCCGCGGGCACGCCCGCCTGGTTGATGCGCACCAGCAGGTCGCGCGCGATCCTCAGGCCCTCGTTGATGCGGTAGCTGCCATTGAGGTACGGATCGTTGATCAGCCCCTTCCAGCCCACCGTGGTGCGCGGCTTCTCGAAGTACACGCGCATCAGGATCTCGAGCTCGCCCTCGTGCAGCCGCCGCTCGGCGGCGAGCCGCCCGGCGTACTCGAGCGCCGCCTGCGGGTCGTGGATCGAGCAGGGTCCGATCACCACCAGCAGCCGGTCGGACTTGCCGTGCAGGATCGCGCGCACCTTGCGGCGCGTCTCGGCGACCAGCGTCTCCACCGGCGTGCCCTGGATCGGGAAGAAGCGGATCAGGTGCTCGGGCGGCGGCAGCGGAACGATGTTCTCGATGCGCTCGTCGTCGGTGAGCGAAGTCTTGTCCGCGGGCACGGGGCCGAGGAAGGAGTCGGTGGGCGTGGTCATGGTCGAGCCTCAGGTCAAAAAAAAAACCGCCAGGCATCTCTGCTCTGGCGGTTCGTCGGTTGCGCTGGTGATGCGGCTAGCCGTTCCCCTCCGCCAGATGGCGCGGAAAGTAGAAAAAGAAGCCGAAGAACCAGCGATGCATGGAGACATTGAAACATGAACCCGCGCGCCTTGGCAAACAACTCGAGCGAAGGCACCTGGGGGGTGCGGGGGGCGCAAGTGGCGTCGCAGCGCCCCCTGTGCCTACTTTGGCCATAAGACCATCTGCGTGCAGCGGAAGGTGGCGATCTTCTTGTCGCTGCCCTCGACCGTCACCTCCGCGTCCCAGACCTGGGTCGTCCGGCCCAGGTGCGCCGGCCATGCGCGGCAGGCGATCGCGCCTTCGCGGGTGGTGCCGAGGAAGTTGGCCTTCAGCTCCAGCGTGGTGAACCCGGTCGCGCCGTGCGGCAGGTGGGCGACGCAGCCGTAGCCGCAGGAAGTGTCGGCCAGCGCGATGACGGTGGCCGCGTGCAGGAAGCCGTTCGGCGCCATCAGCGCCTTGCGCACCTCGAGCCGGCTGTGCACGCCCTGCGGCGTCATGGTCAGGATCTGCAAGCCGACCAGGCCGGGCAGGTGGCCGGTGCTGCGGCCGTTGAAGTGCTCGGGCGTCAGCTCGGGTCGGAAGGAATTCACGCCGCGAATCTAGCACTCCCGCATCGCGACTGCCAAAGCGGAACTCTGCGTCATCGCGGACACTCCG
>DASTHP010000168.1:0-2487 GCA_035718125.1 Burkholderiales bacterium
AGGCTTCGACCTCCACGAGCTGGTAGTTCTGGTGCACGCGCAGCCGCCAGCCGCCGGGAGCGGTCCAGGCGCCGCGCGCCTGCGCGGGAATCACCCAGAGGTAGATGCGGCTCTCGTCGCCCTGGCCCTCGTGGCGCGCCGAGAGGTGCACGGTTTCCGCGCGGTCCGGCGGCCAGCCCTTGAAGGCGAAGGCGTGCGTGACGACGCGCGCGCCGGGCTGCAACTGGGCGAGGAGCCGCGGCTGCAGCTGCTCGAGCAGCGACGGCAGCAGGTAAACCGTGACCACGGTGGCGCGTGAGACGTCGGTCTTGAGCGCGTCGCCGACCTCGAAGCGGGCAAGGTGCGCGACGCCCGCCGCGCGCGCGTTCTCGCGCGCCTGCTCGACGAGGGCGGGCTCCAGCTCCACGCCCAGGCCGCTCGCCTGGTAATCGCGCGCGGCCGCGATGACGATGCGGCCGTCGCCCGAGCCCAGGTCGATCACGTAGTCGCGCGCAAAGGTGTCTGCGAGCCGCAGCATGCGCGCCACCACCTCCGGCGGCGTGGTGATGAACGGTGCGCGGATCTCGCCCTCCTGCGCGAGTGTGGGCGCGGACAGCGCTGCGAACAGCAGCGCTAGCGCGGCAGCAGCTCTGCGATCTGCTTGCGTACCGGCTCGCGCGACCAATCGAGCTCTCCAATGTAGCTGTAGCGCATGCGCCCGTCGGCGCCGACGATGAAGGTGGCGGGCAGCATGCGGGCCTTCCAGGCCTTGGCCGCGGCAGCGTCGCGATCCATCAGCACCGGGAAACCGAGCGGCACCTTGGCGAGGAAGGCCTGCACGCGCGCATCCGGCTCGGCCAGGTTCACCGCCAGCACGGCGAACGGCCGGCCTTCGAGGGACCGGCGCAGCCGCTCGATCGAGGGCATCTCTTCCTTGCAGGGCTCGCACCACGTGGCCCAGAAATTCACCAGGACCACCTTGCCGCGGTAGGCCTCGAGCGCGTGCTCGCGGCCTTCGAGGTCCTTGAGCTTCAGTGCCGGCGCGCGCGCGCCGTCGCCAGGCTTGAGGACCGGCTGCGCTGCCGCCCCCACGGGGCCGAGCAGGGCGAGCGCCAGCAGCGCCGCGCAGAGCCTCATCCAGGAAGCGCCGCCGCGGCCCTCATTCCAGCGCGGCACCCGCGCCCAGCAGCGCCGCGCGAAAGCGGTTCTTGAGCAGCACCCCCTCGCGCGGCGGCAGCACCAGCGGAACCTTCTCCGCCGCCACCTTCACCTGCGCAAAATTCGGGCCGTCGGCCTCGTGCACCGCCTTGCGCAGCGCCGAGACGCCCGCCGCGTCGCGCACCAGGACGCCCGACGCAAAGCCGGCGGCACGCGCCATGGCGGCGAGGTCCACGCCGCCCGCCGTGTGCGTCGCCTGCATGCCGGTCTCGCCGTAGCGCTCGTTGTCGATGACCACGACCGAGAGGTTGGCCGGCTTGCGCACGCCGATGGTGGCGAGCGACCCCAGCCCCATCAGCATCTCGCCGTCGCCCGTGATGACGAGGACGCGGCGCTTGGGCTGCGCAAGCGCCAGCCCCAGGCCCATCACCGCCGCGCAGCCCATCGCGCCCCAGAGCGGGAACGTGAGGTCGTGATCGCCCGCCGCCGTGCAGTCCCAGGCGGTAGAGCCCAAGCCCGCGACCACCAGCAGCCCGCCGCGGTCGGCGAGCAGCGTCTGCACCACGTCGCGCCGGTGAAGGCTCATTGGTTCGCCTGCTCCTGGAAGCTCTTGATGCCGATCAAGCGCTGCCCGATCAGCACGGCGGCGGCGCAATAGCTGCCGTGCGCGATGCGCAGCGACGCGTCCACCTGCCCCGCGACGTCGGCCGCTGCGTCCACCCGGTGAACGACAGTGCCCATGGCGCGCAGCACCTCGCCTGTGGCCTGCCCCATCGGCACTTGCCACGGATTGAACTCGCCGTTCTCGCCGCGCATGGTGACGAGGATGGTGAGCGGAAACCGGCACTCGTGCACCATGCCGAGCGCATTGATGATGTTGCCGACGCCGCTCGATTGCATCAGGAGCACGCTGCGCGCGCCGCCGAGCCACGCGCCGGCGGCGAGCCCGATGCCCTCTTCCTCGGTGCTCAGCACCACGCAGCGCATGCGCGCATCCGCCTGGCAGAGCTCGATCAGGCGCTTGTGGCCGGCGTCCGGGACGTAGCCGACGACGCCGATGCGGTGCTGCAAGAGCACCTGGTGCACGGCGAGCGGCCAATCGGCGGCGGCAGGGAGCGGGGCGTTCAAGGATCGGGATTCTAATCGACGCGCACAGCGAGGCGCTGCACCGCGTTGTTGCCGAACCCCGTGAGATCCCATGGCGGCTCGAGCGGCTGCACGTTGCCCGCCGCGTCGGTGGCGCGGCAGGCGAGCTCGTGCTCGCCCGCCACCGCGTCCCAGTCGGCGCGCCAGCCGCGCCAGGCGTGTGCGCCGGAGGGCGCATCGAGCCGCGCGTCGTGCCAGGTCCCG
>DASTHP010000169.1:0-4854 GCA_035718125.1 Burkholderiales bacterium
CCAGCCGTTGAGGCGGCTGGCGGCAAGTACCTTGCCCGCGGCGGCGCGCACAAGGTCTATGAAGGCGACTGGACGCCGAGACGAATCGTGTTGTTCGAGTTCCCGTCCGTTGCGGCTTTCGAATCGTTCTACAACGGGCCCGTCTACCAGGGCCTGCGGCCACTGCGGGACGCCTGCAGTTCAGCCAGGCTGGTGTCCGTGGAGGGCACCGCCTGACCGCGCGCTGTCCCGCCGGCTACACCCAGACCTGCAGCACGTAGTCGTAGGCGGCCTGGGCGTTCACCATGTCCACGCGCTGCAGCTTGATCCTGTAGCCGCCCTTGGCCTTCTTCAGGTGGTGCGTGTACTGGCCGGCGAAGTGGCGCACGTCGTCGCGCCGCAGCTCCATCATGTGGAAGCGCGAGCGGGCGGTGACGTCGCCGTTCTTCGCCACCTTGTCGATCACCACGTTGGCGACGAGGTGGTTGGTGCCCCACAGCGGCCGCTGCGACCAGGCGTCGGGGTGCTGCACGCGCCCCATGCGCACCTGCATCAGGTTCTTGTCCTCGGCGAAGATCGCGGGCATGCCGTCCCAGTGCTTGTGCGCCGGATCGGCAGGCATCCAGTACACGCCGTCGGGCGTGAAGAGATCGATCCAGGCCTGCCAGCGCTTCGCGTCGAGCAGCTCCGCCTGCTGGTAGAGGAACTGCTCGACCGCGTGCTGCACCTCGTGCTTGCTCACCGAGCTCCCCCCATCATCTGCGCCCAGGCCTTCATCTGGTTGCGCATTGGCGCTTCGGACGTGCCCTGGTTGGGCGCCGACTCCACCACGCCGTTCTTCTCGATGTCGTGCCCGTGGTGGCGCGCGAAGCTCACCCAGTCGCCGCCGTCCGAGGACAGGCCCTGGTGGCACTTCCAGAAATTCTCCAGGTCGTCCGCGTTGATCATGGTGGAGGGCGAGTTGACGAGGTTGTAGTAGGCGAGCGAGCGGCGGTAGATCGGCTCGGGCGCGCCCTTGAGGCGGAAGTGCCAGATCTCGGTGAGCGTCTTGTCCACGCCGAGCGGCCGCACCGCGCGCAGCTGCTGAAGCGGCGACTGCACCGACAGGCCCGGGTACAGGAGCACGTGGTGGATGTTGACGCCGATGATCTCCTCGAAGCGCTTCCTGCCGTACGCCTTGATCATGACCTTGTCGTAGGCGAGCGTGTCCGGGTCCTGCGGCCTCAGGCCCATGTAGCCGGTGAGGATGCAGTGGCCGTAGGGGTAGTTGATGGTCTGGAAGTTGTCCCACTTGTCGATGGTCACGGTCGCGAACGCCGAGAGCATGTGGTAGGAGAGCGGCGCCTCGCCGCGCTTCGCCTTCTTCGCCAGTTGCTTTTCCACCTCGTGCGCCGCGCGGCCCGTGGACTGGTGCGTGACCGAGGGGTGCAGCGCGTCCAGCTGGTTCTCGAGGAAGATCTTCCAGTTCGAATGCTGGATGACGCGGAAGCAGGTCGGCACGATTTCGACTTCGCCTTCGGGGGCGCGGTCGCACATGTCGTCGAAGGCGACGATGGCGGGCCCGAGGAATTCCTTGAGCGACGGGCCGTCCGCGGCGAGGCTGGCGAAGACGAAGCCGCGATAGCTCTCGACGCGCGCCGCGCGCTTCACGCATAGCTCGGGGCTGTCCTTGCCGAGGCGCGTGCCCTGGTAGCCCGACTCCATCATGGGGATGCTGCGCAGCCTGCCGTCGGGATGGAAGGTCCACGCGTGGTAGGAGCAGCGGAAGAACTCGCCCGTGTTGCCGCTCCTGTCGCCGCAGAGCATGTTGCCGCGGTGCGGGCAGCGGTTGTAGAGCACGTGCACCTTGCGGTCCTTGCCGCGCACCAGGAGCATCGGCTGGCGGCCGACCTGCACCGTGTAATAGTCGCCGGGCTTCGGCACCTGGCTCTCGTGGCCGCAGTAGATCCAGACGCGCTCGTGAATGCGTTGCATTTCGAGCTCGAAGATCTGCGGATCGGTGTAAACCTCCTTGCGGACCCGGTCGGGCTCCACGAACTTGGCAAGGTCGGGAATGCGTTCCTGCAGCATGGGGCTCCTCCTCGGCGCGAAACGTGGGGGATTCTAACGCCGGCCCCCAGTTAAGATGGGGCATGGGTTTCGCATGCGATGTGCTGGTGGCGGGATCGGGCGCGGGCGGGCTCGCCGCCGCGGTGACCGCGCGCGAGGCCGGGCTCGAGGTGCTGGTCGCGGAAAAGGAGCCCTGGTTCGGCGGCACCACCGCGCTCTCGGGCGGCTGGCTGTGGATCCCCAACCACCCGATGCAAAAGGAGATCGGCGTCGCCGATTCCATCGAGGACGCGAGCACGTATCTGCTGCACGAGGCGGGCGAGAAGTTCGACCCCGAGCGCGTCAACGCCTTCCTCACCGCGGGCCCGCGCATGGTCGAGTTCTTCACGCGCGAGACCGCGGTGAAGTTCGACGCGTCCGCCACGTTCTCCGACTACCACCCGGATGCGCCGGGCGGGCGGCCGGGCGGGCGCTCGATCGTCGCGCGCGCGTTCGACGGGCGCGAGCTCGGCCGCATGCTGAAGATGCTGCGCCCGCCGCTTGCCGAGCTCACGGTGTTCGGCATCATGATCGGCTCGGGTGCGGAGCTCGTGCACTTCATGCGCTGGTCGAAGTCGCTCGCTTCGGCGGCGTTCGTCGCGCGGCGCCTCATCGGCCACGCCGCGGCGAGCCTCGTGCACGGGCGCGGCGTGCGGCTCACCAACGGCAATGCGCTCGCGGGGCGGCTGCTGAAGTCGGCGCTGGATGTCGGGGTTCAGTTGCGCGCCTCGACCGCGGTCAGGGAACTGATCCGCGAGAACGGCCGGGTGGCGGGCGCGATCCTGCGTTCGGGCAACGAGGAGTTTCGCGTGGACGCGCGCAAGGGCGTGGTGCTCGCCTGCGGCGGCTTTCCGCAGGACGCCGAGCGCCGGCAGCGCCTGTTCCGCCACCAGGCGCATTTCTCGCCCGCGCCGCCGGGGAACACGGGCGACGGCCTGCGCCTCGCGCAAGCAAGCGGCGGCAGGCTCGACGAGTCGCTGCCCAATGCGGCGGCCTGGGTGCCGGTGTCGCGCGTGCCGCGGCCGGACGGCTCCTTCGGGCTTTTCCCGCACTTCATCGACCGCGCGAAGCCCGGCGTGATCGCGGTGACCCGGAAGGGCGTGCGCTTCGTCAACGAGGGCAACTCGTATCACGACTTCGTGCAGGCGCTGCTCGCCGCGGGCGAGACGCACGCGTGGCTCCTCACCGACCACCGCGCGATCCGCGCCTACGGCCTGGGGTTCGTCAAGCCGCGTCCGCTGCCGCTCGCGCCGCACCTGAAATCGGGCTACCTCCTTTCGGGGAGCACCGTCGGCGAGCTGGCGGAGCGCGCGGCAATCGATGCGGCGCTGGCGAGCACCGTGGAGCAGTTCAACAGCCACGCGAAGATGGGATCCGACCCCGCATTCCGCAAGGGCGAGAACGCCTACAACCGCTTCTACGGCGACCCCGACATCAAGCCCAATCCCTGCATTGCGCCGCTCGCGCAGCCGCCGTTCTATGCGGTGCGCGTGGAAATCGGCGACCTGGGGACCTATGCGGGCATCGCCACCAACGGCCACGCCCAGGTGCTCGACGAAGCGAAGCGCCCGATTCCCGGCCTCTACGCCGCGGGCAACGACGCGCTCTCCATCATGGGGGGCAACTATCCGGGGCCCGGCATCACGCTCGGGCCCGCCATGACTTTCGGCTGGCTCGCCGGCCGCCACCTCGCGGGGAAAACATGAACACCGCCTTCTGGTCCGCTACCAGGCTCGTTGCCGCGCTGCGTGCGAAGAAGTTGAGCGCGCTCGAACTCTTCGATCTCTACGCCGCGCGCGTGCGCCAGCACAACCGCGCGCTGAACGCCATCTGCGTCATGAACCTCGACGAGGACAGGAAGGCGGCGCGCGCCGCCGACCGCGCCAAGGGCAAGCGCGGGCCGCTGCACGGCTTGCCGATGACGGTGAAGGAGTCCTTCGACGTCGCGGGCTGGCCCACCACTCGCGGTCTCACGGAGCTCAAGGACAACATCGCCAGGAAGGACGCGCTCGCGGTCGAGCGCCTGAAGCGCGCGGGCGCCATCGTCTTCGGCAAGACCAACGTCCCGGTGCTGCTCGCCGACTGGCAGAGCTTCAACCCGATCTACGGCACGACCAACAATCCCTGGGACCTGCTGCGCACGCCAGGCGGGTCTTCGGGCGGCTCGGCGGCGGCGCTCGCGGCGGGCCTGACGGGCCTGGAACTGGGCAGCGACATCGGCGCCTCGATCCGCGGGCCCGCGCATTACTGCGGCGTGTACGGGCACAAACCCACCTGGGGGGTCTGCTCGCCGCGCGGCCACGCGCTCCCCGGTGCTGCACTGCCCGTGGATATCACGGTGATCGGGCCGCTGGCGCGCAGCGCCGACGACCTCAAGCTTGCGATGGACATCATTTCCGGACCCGACGAGGTGGACGGCACGGGCTGGAACCTCGCGCTCAAGAAGCCGCAGCTCACCTCCTTCCGCAAGCTGCGCGTGGCGGTGTTGCCCTCGCACCCGACCGCGGAAGTGGATTCGAGCGTCTCCGGCGCGATCGAGCGGCTGGCGCGCGCGCTGGCGAAGAAGGGTGCCAAGGTGTCGGACAAGGCGCGGCCCGGGTTCGACCCGGAAGAGGCGCACCGCGTCTTTCTCGCGCTGCTGCGCGCAGCGACCTCGGCGCGCCAGTCGCCGCAGCACATTGCGTTGTGGGAAGAGCTGTCGCAGACGCGACCGAAGGAGGACATGAGCTACGAGGCGCAGGCCGCGCGCGCCAACGTCATGCGCCACAAGGAGTGGCTCGGCTGGTC
>DASTHP010000170.1:0-12906 GCA_035718125.1 Burkholderiales bacterium
CGAGCCGATCTCGGATTGGCTGTCGTTCTACTGCTTCACCTACTTCACCGACCGGGACGGCAAGTACCAGCTGAAAAGCCTGGCGGAATCCGCCTTCGATCCGCTCTCGCGCACCTGCCGCTTCATGCTCACCGAGGAAGCCCACCACATGTTCGTGGGCGAGACCGGCATCGGGCGCGTGGTGAAGAGAACCCTCGAGGTGATGAAGGAACTGGGCACCGAGGATCCGGCGCGCATCCGCGCGCACGGCGCGGTCGACCTGCCGCTGCTGCAGAAGTACCTCAATTTCTGGTGCTCCTCGTCGCTGGATCTCTTCGGCTCGGAGAACTCCTCCAACGCGGCGGCCAGCTTCGCCAACGGCCTGAAAGGCCGGCCGGACGAGTCGCAGTACGAGGACCACGTGCTGCGCGCCGCGCACTTCAAGCTGGAGACGCCCGAAGGCGTGCAGGACGTGCCGATGCTCAACGCGCTGAACGAGGTGATGCGCGAGTCCTACCTGAAGGACTGCGAAATCGGGCTCAAGCGCTGGAACCGCCAGATCGAGCGGGCGGGCTACGCTTTTCGCCTGGCGCTCCCCTCGCCGCACTTCCGCCGCTCGATCGGCTCCTGGGTGAACGTGCCGGTGACGCCCGAGGGCAAGATGATCTCGCGCGAGGAGTACGACAAGCGCCTGACCGACTGGATCCCGTCGGAGGCCGACAAGGCTTTCGTGCGCTCGCTCATGCAGCGCGTCGCCGAGCCCGGCAAGATGGCCGGCTGGGTGGCGCCGCCCGAGCGCGGCATCAACAACCTGCCGGTCGAATACGAGTACGTGAAGCTGCAGTAGGGCCGGAGCGGCGCCTTCAGTGCCGCTTGATGCCGACGAGGATCACCGCGCTGATCACGATCAGCGCGCCGACGATCTGGCGCGGCGCCATTGCCTGCCCGAGGATCGCCCAGCCGAGGATCAGCGCCGCGACCGGCTCGAAGTTGAGCGCCGCGGTATTGCTCGCCGCGCCGATGCGCGGCACCAGGGTGAACATCGCGGTGATGGCCGAGCCATACAACACCGTGAGCAGCGCGAGCCCGAGCCAGCCAATGGCGTCGGCAGGCAGCGCCAGCGCCCCGGCCGCCGCTCCCGCGCCGCCCACCGCCACCGCGGTCGCGCCCATGGTGAGCAGCGTGCGCATGCGCCCGTCCACGTCCTTCAGGTGCCGCGTCGTGAGGAACAGCACGCAGGCGAAGGACACCGCCGAGCCGAGCGCCCAGCTCACGCCGGCGCCGATCTCCGCCCAGCGCCCGGCCATCGCCTCCAGCGTGCCGACGATGTCCAGCGCCAGCACCAGGCCAAAGAGCGCGAGCGGCATGGCGATGAAGGCGCGCCTGCCGGGATGGTCGCCCCCCGCCGCCCAGGTGAGCAGCATGAAGAGCATCGGAAAGGTGTTGAAGGCAAGCAGCGCGAGCGCCACCGGGATGATCGCCACCGCGGAATACAGGCAGAAGCTCTGTACCGCGACCAGCAGTCCGATTCCCAGTCCGCGCGCCAGCGTGGCGCGCGGCAACGCCATGCCGACGCCCGCAAGGCGCAATAACACCACCATCACCAGGGCCGTCGCGCCCGAGCGCACCGCCACCGCGGCGGCCACGCTCGTGCCATGATCGAACGCCACGCGCGCCGCGATGTGGTTCGCGGCAAACACGCTGGACAGAAACATCAGCAGCGGGATGGCGAGTCGCGGCGATAGAATCGCAGTCATGTGAGCAGGGGGGCCGGGCCCCTACCGGTAGACGCGTTCGGGGCCTTCCCGGCCCCCCCGCACCCCCCGGTCGCCTTCGCTATCGGTGGTCTCATGGTATGTGGAGACTAAAGCATGAAGAACCTCGCGCGCTTGCGCAGTTTCATCCAGGACATGACGCGCGCCATCGAGCGCCACGGCGAGGACGAGCCGCGGATGCTCGACGAGGGCGAGAAGCTGCTGCGCGGCCTGATCGCCAACGACGACTGGCTGCCGGAGGAGTTCGCCGCGCCCTCCCCGCAGGGCTACCGCCAGTACCTCCTGCATTGCGACCCCATGGAGCGCTTCTCGGTGGTGAGCTTCGTGTGGATGCCCGGGCAGCGCACGCCGATCCACGACCACACGGTGTGGGGGCTGGTCGGCGTGATGCGCGGCGAGGAAACCTGCGAGGAATACGCGAAGAACCTGACGGTGGCGGGCCGCCACCCGGTCAAGCCGGGCCAGGTCGATCGCGTCTCGCCGAGGATCGGCGACATCCACGTGGTGGCGAACGAGGGCACGGACGTCGCCGTGAGCATTCACGTGTATGGCGCGAACATCGGCGCCGTGCGCCGCCACACCTACGACCCCGCGACCGGCGCGCCGCTCTCGTTCGTCTCCGGGTACGCCAATACCACTGTGCCGAACCTGTGGGACCGCTCCCGCTAGCCGCGGCGCTCGTGCTGGCGGCCGCGGCGGGCCCCGCGCAGGCCGCCGGCTGCCCGATCCCGGACGATGGCGCGGCGCCGCTGCGTCCGGCCGTCACCAAGGTCAAGTACCTCGCCGAGACCGAAGCCTGGGAGCGGGCGGCGATGAAGAGCGCCACCGTGCAGTTCGTGCTCCTCGTCAATGACCCGATCCGGCGCGGCAAGCACTGCTATTGGCCGGTGGAAGCGCGCGCGGGCGGCGAACTGTGGCACCGCTTCTACGTCACCGCTCGCGGCGAGCGTGTGCTGGTCGAGGCGGCCGGCGGCAAGCTCGTGACGCTCGAGGATTGGCGCGCGACAAGCCGGCGCTAGCGCCGCCGCCTCACACCCGGGCACCAGGGAGGCTAGGCCGCCGCCGGCAGCGCGAGCGTGGCGCGCGTACCGCGGCCCGGCTCCGATTCGATGACCAGCGTGCCGCCCGCCTCGCACGCGCGCTCCTGCAGGTTGCGCAACCCGTGCCCGTTCACCGGGCTGCCGACGACGAACCCGCGCCCGTCATCCTCGATCATGATGCTCGCCTTGCCCGCGCCCGCGCTCGTGGTCACCTCCACCTTGCGCGCCCCCGAGTGCTTCAGCACGTTGGTGAAGAGCTCCAGCAGGATCCTCTGGATCGCCAGGTTGCGCGCCGGCGTCAGGTCGTCCAGGCGCGGCAGCTCGCCCACGCGCCAGCCGAGCTCCACGCCCGCGGTATCGAACACCGAGCGCATGCGGTGGCGCACGTTGCCCAGCACCACACTCAGGTCGCCCTCCACCGGCTGCAGCGAATCGATGGTGGTGCGCAGCTCTTCCAGCGCCGCCGTCAAGCCTTCTTCCAGCTGGCGCGCATCGGCCTTGCCCGATTGCACCTGGCTGAGCAGGCCCACCAGGCGCGAACCCAGGCCATCGTGCATGTCGGCCATGATCCGACGCCGCTCGCGCACCAGGGCACGCTCCTCGTCGGCGGCGCGCATCTGCGCGTGTGCCGCCTCGATCTCGCGTGACTTCTGCGCCACGCGCGCTTCCAGCTCCACCGCAAGCTCGCGCTGGCGCCGCGTGGCGGCGAGAAAACGCTCGAAGATCACCGCGCCGCCTGCAATCAGGAAGAACGGCGGCACGTAATGCGCAAGCCACGCGCGCTCGAAATCGAGCAGACCGGCGCGTACCGCATAGTCGTGCAGGGAGAAGCCCGTTGCCACCAATGCAGCGAGCGCGAGCAAGAGGCGCGAAAAGCGTTTGAGGTCGGCGCGCGGCCGCGCGAGCACCGCCAGGGCGAGGAGCGGCAGCACCGCGTAGAACAGCCCGAACCAGAGCCAGAGATGCGGCCGCCAATGCCAGGAAGCGTTCACCAGGCTCAGCATGCTGCCGGCGAGCACCACCCAGAGGGTCCACTCCAGCCACGGGACGCGCCAGCCGGCCAGGCGCAGCTGCAGGATCGCGAAAGGCGTCACCAGGCCCGCGTAGCGCAAGAAGATGAGCGAGAGCGTCCAGCCGGTGATCGGATGCGGCAGCGACAGGTACCAGGCCGCCGTGATCGCGAGATAGGCGATGAGGATCGCGCCGTACCAGAGCAGCTCCTCGGAGCGCTCGACCGACCAGCACGCGAGCGCGAGCACGCCGACGAGCCCGAAGGCGATCGCGAAGATGGAGATCACGTCGCCCTGCATCAGGCGCCAGCGCCCGGCCCTCGTGCCCAGCTCGCGGCTGGGCCCGACGTAGGCCCGCGTGATGCCGTGGAACCACATTGGAGTGCCGAGCATGCGCAGGATCAACTCGTTCTCCCCTTCGCGCAACAGATGGGCGGGCAGCAACGCGTACAGCGGATTGATGACCCGGCCGGGCGCCGCATAGTCGTCATGCCGGCCGAGCAAGCGGCCGTTCAGGTAGACCTCGACTCGCGAGGCGACGATGCGCGGAATGAAGAGGCTGTGGCTGTGCGTGGCGGGCGCCTGCATGTCGAAACGCAACTCGTACCAAACGGCCGTTCCGGCCTTGAAGTCGCGCCGGAACCAGGGGTCCGGCAGCTGTACGGGCTGCCCGCCGAGGTCGTGCGCCGCGAACGTTTCCGCCTGTATGACGGTCATCCGAGCGCGATCGATGGTCACGATTTCACCCGGGTCGTGCGCAAGCGCGCGCACACACGTGAGCAGCAGCGCCGCCAGCAGCGCGGCGCGGGTCACAGCAGCCCCCGCCTGTCCGCCTCGTACACGGCTTCGGTCTTGGAGTGCACCGCGAGCTTGCGATAGATGCGCTTCAGGTGCGTGTGCACCGTCTGTACGGAGATGGCGAGCAGCCCCGCGGTCTCCTGGTACGAGAAGCCGCGCGAGATGGCATTCAGGATCTCGATTTCGCGCGCGGTGAGCGCGGTCTCCGAATCAGGAACAGCAGCCGGCGAGGCCTGCTCCCGGGCTGGACGCGGCTGCATGCGCTTCAACACCTGGCGCGCGACGACCGGCGAGAGCGGCGAGCCCCCGCTTTTCAGGTGCTCGATGTCCACCGCAATATCGTGCTGCAGCGCGCCCTTGAGCAAGTAGCCGCGCGCGCCGGCTTCGAGCGCGGCGAGCACGGTGCGCTCGTCGCCGAAGATGGTGACCACCAGGATGTCGCAGCCCGGATAGCGCTCGGCGACGTAGCGCACGATCTTGAGGCCCGACATGTCGGGCAGCCCGAGGTCCACCAGCAGCACGTCCGGGGCACTTTGGGCTAGGCCGGCGAGGGCTTCGCCGCCGGTGCTCCACTCGCCCACGAGGCGCAGCCCCGGCTGCGCCCGGATCGACCCGCTCAGGCGTTGCCGCGCCTCGGCCTCGTCTTCGACCAGCGCAACGGTGGTCGGCGCTTCCATGCGAGGGCTAGCTTAATCCCGCCCCCGCCCGCGCGCGCTACCCGATCCGGGGTACGCGCGCTGTAAGGATCAGCGCAGGAACTGGGGGTCCACCGGGAAGCGCAGGCCGTTGGCGAGGCGGTTGGTCTCGTTGGCCAGGCCCACCACCGCCATGAGCTCCAACAGCATGGCGTCGCTCATGCCTTTCTTGCGCGCGGCGGCGGTGTGCGAGTACGAGCAGTACTCGCAGCCGTTGGTCGCGCTCACGGCGATGTAGAGCATCTCCTTGACGAGCGGATCGAGCGCGCCGGGGGCCATCACCTGCTGCACGTTGTCCCAAGTGCGGCGCAGTAGCGCCGGGTCGTTGGCGAGCGCCTTCCAGAAGTTGTTGATCCAGTCGGTGCCGCGCTTGCGCATGATGTCGTCGTAGACCGCGCGCACTGCGGGCGCGGCGTCTGCATACTCGATGAGCGTGACCAGCGACACGTTGACCTCCTGAAGTGCCCGGTATATTAGCCGCCATGCTGCTCAAGGGCTCCTGCCACTGCGGCGCAGTGCGCTTTTCCGTGAACTCGGAGACGCCCTTCCCGTACATGCGCTGCTACTGCTCGATCTGCCGCAAGACGGCGGGCGGCGGCGGCTACGCCATCAACATCATGGGCAAGGCCGAGACCATGAAGGTGAAGGGCCGCACGAAGGTCTACCGCGCCACGCGCGGCGGCCCCCAGCGCCACTTCTGCCCCAAGTGCGGCAGCGCGCTCTGGCTCTGGGACCGGCGCTGGGGGCAATGGATCTACCCCTTCGCCTCCGCCATCGACACCAGGCTGCCCGCGCCGCGGGAGCGCCAGCACATCATGCTCGACTCGAAGGCGAGCTGGGTGCCCGTGCCCAAGGGCCCCCGCGATCGGCATTTCCGCGAGTTCCCGAAGGAAGCCATCGTCGACTGGCACCGCCGCCGCGGGCTGCTGCGCTAGGCGCGATGCCCGCCTCGAACTCGCGTTAGTTCCCGATGCCCGCCTGGATTGCCGCGCTCAGTCCCGACGCAGTGTTCATCGCCATTGCGGCGACTGGCGGCGTCATCGCGCTGCTGCTGCTCATCGCTTCCGTCCGGCGCCTGCGCGACTGGCGATTTCCGAGCGGCGCGGCGTTCCTCGTGCTCGCCGTGGCCGTGGCGGGGCTCACCACCGCGGGCGCGATGCTCGCCGCGAGCCTGCACACCTATGCGCGACTGACGCAGGAGCAGGAGGCTGCGCGCGCGGTGTTTCGCGAGCTTGCGCCCAAGCGCTACGAGCTGCTGCTGGTACTGAAGGGGGAGCCCGCACGCGCCTTCGAGATCCGCGGCGACGAGTGGCAGATCGATGCGCGCGTGCTGAAGTGGAAGGGGATGGGCACGCTGCTCGGCCTGGACACGCTCTACCGGTTCGAGCGCGTCGCCGGGCGCTACGCCGACACCGGGCAGGAAAAGACCCTGCCGCGCACGGTCTATCCGCTTGCCGCGCAGGCACCCTTCGATCTGTGGGCGCTGCTCAAGGAGCACCAGCGCTGGCTGCCGCTCGCCGATGCGCTCTACGGCAGCGCCACCTATGCGCCGATGGCCGACGGGGCGCAGTACGCGGTCAACGTCTCCGCTTCGGGGCTGCTCATCCGCCCGCTCAACGAGCCGGCGAAGAAGGCCCTCGGCGCCTGGAAGTAGCAGCGCGCCGGCGGGCCGGAAACGGCGCCGCGCTGGTAGAATCGCGGCCCCGATGAAATTCCTCTTCGACCTGTTCCCGGTCATCCTGTTCTTCGTCGCGTTCCAGGTGTGGGACATCTACGTCGCCACCGGCGTGGCGATCGCCGCGACCTTCGCGCAGATCGGCTGGCTGGCGCTCCGGAAGAAGAAGATCGAGCCGATGCTGTGGGCGAGCCTCGCCATCATCGTCGTGTTCGGCGGCCTCACGCTCTTCCTGCGCGACAAGACCTTCATCCAGTGGAAGCCGACGGTGCTGTACTGGCTGTTCGCCGCAGTGCTCGCGGGCGCCGCGCTCACCGGCCGGAACCTGATCAGGGCGATGATGTCGAAGCAGATCGCGCTGCCCGAGCCGGTATGGGCGAAGCTCAACTGGAGCTGGGTGGGATTCTTCGCCTTCATGGGCGCCGCGAACCTGTTCGTCGCCTACAATTTCTCGGAGAGTGCCTGGGTGAATTTCAAGCTGTTCGGCGGCCTGGGGCTGATGCTGGTGTTCGTGCTCGCCCAGGGCGTGGTGCTCTCCCGATACGCGGACGACAAGCCTTGAGCGTCGCCGAGCGCATCCGCGAGCGGCTCGCGAGCCTGCAGCCGCAGCGCCTCGAGCTGATCGACGAGAGCGAGGCGCACCGCGGCCACGCCGGCTGGCGCGAAGGCGGCGGCACCCACTGGCGCCTGATGATCGTCGCGCCGGCGTTTTCCGGACAACCCACAGTCGCGCGCCACCGCATGGTGTACCAGGCGCTCGGCGACCTGATGCAGCATCCCATCCACGCGCTCGCCATCACGGCGCGCGCACCCGAGGAGAAAGGCAACTCATGAAGAGGCATCTGCTTGCCGTGGCGGCCGCCGCGGCGCTCGCCCTGCCCGCGCAGGCGCAGGACAGCGCGGCCAAGCCTGCGGCCGCGCCCGAATCCAAGACCCCGGCCAAAGCCGCGGCCAAGCCCGGGGCGAAGCCCGCCACCACCGGCCCGGTGGCCACCGTGAACGGCACCGCGATCCCGCGCGCGCGCCTCGATTACCTCGTACGCCAGCAGGCTCAGCGCGGCGCGCCCGACAACGAGCAGACGCGCGCCGCGGTGCGCGACGAGCTGATCAACCGCGAGCTGGTGGCGCAGGAAGCGGCGCGCACCGGCACCGCGAAGAAAGGCGACGTGCCGATGCAGCTGGAGATGGCGCGCCAGGAAGTGCTGGTCGGCGCCTACCTCAACGACTACCTGCGCACCCACCCGGTCAGCGACGCCGACGTGCAAAAGGAGTACGACCGTGCGCGCGCGCAGACCGGCGCCACCGAGTACCACGCGCGGCACATCCTGGTGGAGAGCGAGGAAGAGGCCAAGCGCCTCATCGCCGAGCTGAAGAAGGGCGCCAAGTTCGAGGAGCTGGCGCGCAAGTCCTCCAAGGACGAGGGCACGCGCGAGCGCGGCGGCGACCTCGACTGGAGCGTCCCCGCTGCCTTCGACAAGGCGTTCGCCGATGCCATGGTGAAGCTGCAGAAGGGCCAGATCACCACCGAGCCGGTGCAATCGCGCTTCGGCTTCCACGTCATCCAGCTGGAGGATCAGCGCGCGGTGAATTTTCCGCCGCTCGCGCAGGTGAAGCCCCAGATCCAGCAGCGCCTGACGCGCCAGAAGGTCGAGACCCTGATCCGCGATCTGCGCGCCAAGGCCAAGGTGGAGTAGCGCACGCGATGCGCATGCCGGCGCTGTTCCTCGGGCACGGCAGCCCGATGAACGCCATCGAGGACAACCCGTTCCACCGCGGCTGGCGCGCGCTCTCCCAGCGCCTGCCGCGGCCGAAGGCGGTGCTGTGCGTCTCGGCGCACTGGGAGACGCGCGGCGTGTATGCGGGCGCCGTGGCGCAGCCGGAAACCATCCACGATTTCTACGGCTTTCCGAAGGCGCTGTTCGACGTGCAATACCGCGCGAGCGGCGATCCGGCGCTCGCGCGCCGCGCGGCGGAACTGACCGGCGCGCGGCTGGATCCGGGCCGCGGCCTGGACCACGGCGCCTGGGGCGTGCTGATCGGCATGTACCCGGACGCCTCGGTGCCCGTGGTGCAATTGAGCCTCGACAGCGCCCAGCCGGGCGCCTGGCACTACGCGCTCGCGAAGAAGCTCGCGCCGCTGCGCGACGAAGGCATCCTCGTCCTCGGCAGCGGGAACATCGTGCACAACCTCGGCGTGTGGCGGCCGGGGGATGGCCGGCCCTACGACTGGGCGCTGCGCTTCGACGCCGAGGTGCGCCGCCGCATCGACGCGGGCGACCATGCGGCGCTTGCCGATTACGCCGTCTTGGGCAACGATGCGCGCATGTCGATCCCGACGCCGGAGCACTACCTGCCCCTGCTCTACGCGCTCGCGCTGCAGGAAAAGGGTGAGCCGGCGACTTTCTTCAACGACCAGGTCATGACCTCGATCTCGATGACCTCCGTGCTCATCGGAGGCTAGACTTGTCCCCCCTTGCCCGCGGCGCCCTGGTATTCCTCATCGGCGGCGTGCTCGGCCTCGCCGGCGGATTCGCGCTGGGCATCTTCGTGTACCCGTATCTGTTCCTCGCCGACATCGTGGCCACGGAGAAGGTGGACCCGCAGGTAACGAGCAAAGTGCTCGCGCGCGGCGAGTTCATCCACGCCAACCCGCAGGACCCGATCCATTACGGCAAGGGCCGCGTGACGGTCTACGAGGGCGTGCTGCACCTGGAGCCCGACTTCGAGGTGGGCCCGGGCCCCAAGTATCACGTCTACCTGGTGCCGGAGAAGAACGTCCTGCCCAGCACCAACGTCGCGCGCACCATGTTCGTGGACCTCGGGCGCCTCAAAGCCTTCAAGGGCAGCCAGAACTACGAGATGCCCGCCGGTGTGGACGTGGCGAAGTTCGACAGCGTGGTGATCTGGTGCGAGCAGTTCGGCGTGCTGATCTCCCCCGCCGCGCTCAAGCACTGACGTAAGGTCTGGCGCGCCCGCGCGACCAAGCCTGCAACCAGGAGGAACCGCCATGCTTCGATTGCTGCTCGTGCTCGCCCTGCTGCTCCCCGCCGCGGCCCACGCCCAGAAGCTCGCGAAGGCCACGTTCGCGGCCGGCTGCTTCTGGTGCACCGAGGAGGCGTTCGACAAGGTTCCCGGCGTGTTGGAAACCGTGTCCGGCTACATGGGCGGCAAGGTGAAGAGTCCGACCTACGAGCAGGTCTCCGCCGGCGTCACCGGGCACACGGAAGTGCTGCAGGTGACCTACGACCCGTCCAAGGTGAGCTACGAGAAGCTGCTCGAGGTGTTCTGGATCAATCACGATCCCACGGTGACCGATCGCCAGTTCTGCGACAGCGGCTCGCAGTACCGGCCGGGCATCTTCACGCACGACGCCGAGCAAAAGCGCCTCGCCGACGCTTCCAAGGCGAAGTGGGAGAAGGACAAGCCCTTCAAGCAGAAGATCCTCACGCCGATCGAGCCCGCCACGGAGTTCTGGAAGGCGGAGGACTACCACCAGGACTATCACCTGAAGAACCCGGTGCGCTACCGCTACTACGCCACCGGCTGCGGGCGCTACTCGCGCCTGGACCAGCTCTGGGGCAAATACCGCAGCAAATAAGGCGTTACACGGCGTATCTGCCGAGGCGCACCATGGTCGTGCCCGGCTTCAAGTGCGCCTTCGAGGGCATCACCATCACGCAGTCGTCGTAGGGCGTGCGCCACTCGCTGGCGCCATCCGACGCGACGAGCGTGCCCCGCTCCGGCAGCACCTCGAGCCCGGCGAAGTCCCGCGCAAAGCGAAAGTCCATGGTTTTCGCCACCACCGGCTCGGTGACGCGGAGCACGCGCTGCACCGGCGGCGGCGCGAGACGCAAGCGCGCATCCACCCAGGCGGCCGGCACCGCGCCGCTCGCCCTAAGGAAGCGCAGCGCGGTATCGATTGCCACCTGCGCCGCGCTCTTCTCCCAGTGCTGACCGCACTCGATCAGCACCGCGGCCTTCGCGCTCGCCGGATCGTTGAAGGCATTGCGCTCGATCATGCGCAAGCCGGCGGGATGCCCGGTGTCCACGAGCAGGTCGGCCGGCACGCCGATGCGGCGCGAGAGCGCCACGCTCTTCTCGCTCTTCGCGCACACCATGATCGGGCGGCAGGGCTCGTGCATGGAGTGCAGGTCGAGCAGCAGGTCGGCCGCGTCCACGAAGGGCCTGAGCTCCCGCGCGCGCCGCAGCTCGGCCGAGTCGCGCGGACCGAGCAGCACGTCGTCGCCCCACACCCGGTTGTAGTCCTCGTCCAGGTATCGCGAGCGGTCGGGGTCGTCGAAATCGAAACGCGCGTAGGCGGCCACGTTGGCGAAGGCGAGCGTGAGCTTGCCCGCTGCCGGCCGCACGCCCTCGCGAAATAGCATGTCGAGCGCGATCGCCCCGCAGAACTCGTTGCCATGCGTGAGCGCCTGGATCATGACGTTCGGCCCCGGCCGGCCGGAGTCGAGCACGTGCACGTACTCCACCCCGGCATTGCCCTGCCGGTAGGGCCCGATATCGGGCGGCGCGAGCTCAATCGGAAAGCGCCTCATCGGATCCAGGCGCCGAGCGCCTCGAGAAGCGCGCGCAGGTTGCGCTGCAGCTCGGCGAAGCCGGCCGATTTCCCGAGCGTCGCCTCGTCCATGTACAGGCGCTTGTTGAGCTCGACCTGCAGGCTGTGGCGCTGCGAGCGCGGGTTCGAGTAGGCGCGCACCAGCTCCACGCCCTTGTAGGGGTCGTTCACGCGCACGTCGTAGCCCATGCCGGCCAGCGTGGCGCGCACGAACTCGGTGAAGCCGGGATCGCAGGTGGTGCCGTCGCGGTCGCCGAGCACGATGTCGGCGCGCGCGCGCCCTTCGCCATCGTCGCTCTGCTTGCCCGCCACCGCGCGCATCGAGTGGCAGTTGAGGTGCCAGACCGCGCCGAAGCGCCGGTGCGCGTCGTCGAGCAGCGTGCGCAGCGCCGCATGATAGGGCGCGTGGTAGCGCTCGATGCGCAGGCGCACCTCCTCGGCCCTGAGCCGGCGGCCGTAGATCGGCCGGCCGTCCTCGAGCGTCCGCCAGACGAGGCTCTTGCCGAGCTTCGCCTTGCCGCTCGCCACGATCTCGCCCTGCCACGCGCCCTCGATCAGGTCGGGGTCGATGTCCGCGGCGTGGCGGTTCGGATCGAGGTAAGTGCGCGGGAACAGTGCCGCGAGCAGCGGCGCGCCGAGCGCCGCAGCCCCCTCCCACAACTCGTCCACGTAGCAGTCCTCCGCCTCGCGCAGCTCGAGCTCGCTCACCACCGCGTCGAAATCGGCGGGGAAACGGTTGCCCGAGTGCGGGGAGTCCAGCACCAGCGGCAGCGCGGCCTCGCGCGGGCCGCGGATCTCGTAGACGTGCCTCATGCGTTCGCCCAGTAGCTGAGGAGCCAATAATGCTCGAAAAGCTCCACGTTGGCGCCCCACCCCGTCTTCACCGAGCGCGCGATCAGCTCGTGCGCGGAGGGGAAATTCTTCAGCACTTCGTGCGTGCTGCCATCATCCAGCGTGCGCAACTGGTAGCCGTTACCCTCGGCATCGCGCCGCGCAAGCGGTGCGCTCGAGCCTTCCACGTAGCGGTTGTCGACGTACGCAAGCAGCGCCCCCGGTGCGACCGCCGCCGCTGCGGCGGCGAGGAAGGCGTCCAGCCGCGCGAGCGGCACGTGCGACCACCAGAACCCCGCGAACAGCGCGTCGTGCCGGCGCCCGAAATCGGGCGGCGCGTAGCAGTCGGCGCGCGCGAACTGCACGCGGCCGGGCGGATAGCGCTTGCCGCGGGCGATTGCGAGCACTTCCTCGTTGATGTCCAGCGCGGTCACCTCCACGGCCTCCGGGGCGAAGACTTCGGTCCAGTAGCCGGTGCCGCAGGCGAGCTCCAGCACGCGCCGGCCGCGCAGCATGCGGCGCAGCCGGTG
>DASTHP010000171.1:0-3469 GCA_035718125.1 Burkholderiales bacterium
TACTTGTGCGGCAGGATGGCGTGCAGGATGGTCTCGATCGAGGGTGCGGGTGCGCCGGAACGCAGCGTGTGCGTGGCGAGCTCGTTCACCATCTGCGGATCGGAGAGCGAGGGCAGGGACGCCAGGCGTCGCACGTAGTCCAGCTTCACCGGCGCGAACCCCGCGGCCTCGATGGTCTCGAGGTCCCAGCCGCTGCCTTTCACGTAGAGGACGTCCTCGTCCTCGCCAAAGAGATTCCGCTCGCGCAGTTTCACCGACGTGTTGCCGCCGCCATGCAGCACCAGCGATTTGTCGCGCCCGAGCAGGCGCGAGGTGTAGACGCGCAGGCCGAGCGCACCGGAAAACTGCGCAGCTTCGGCGTCGTTCCACAGGCTTTTCATGCTGCGAATTATACTTTTGCGCAATGCTGCGAATCGAACTGCATGACTGGGAGCGCGCGCGCGCGGAAGCGAGCCGCATTCGCCTCGCCGTGTTCGTCGAGGAGCAACACGTGCCGCCGGAAATCGAGATGGACGAGAACGATGCCGCCAGCGTTCACGCGCTCGCGTACGAGAACGGCAAGGCCGTGGGCACAGGGCGGCTGCTTCCCGACGGCCACATCGGCCGCATGGCGGTCTTGCGGGGGCACCGCGCGCAGGGCGTGGGGGCCGCGATCCTTGGGCGGCTGGTCGCCGAAGCGCGACGCAAGGGCATGCGCGAGGTCGTGCTCTCGGCACAAACGCACGCGCTCGAGTTCTACCGCAAGCACGGCTTTGCGCCCTCGGGCGGCGTCTACATGGAAGCGGGGATTCCGCATCAGGAGATGCGGCTCGGCCTCCACTCGTAGCTCAGCGTCTCCAGTTCGGCCCCGCCGGCGTCGAAGGCGCGCTCGGCAAACCGCACAGCCCCGCCCCACAGCAGCACCGACGAGCAACGCGTGCCATAGCGCTCGTTAACGATCCTGGCCTGCGCCAGGACGCCGAAAAGCGGCTCGATGGACAGCGGACTGTCCCGGAAGCGCTGCTTGTGCGCTTCCACGTCGGGCGAGTCGAGCAGGAGGTTGCCCAGACCATACCAGCCGGGAGCCAGTTGCCGGGCCTCCGAGTCGCGGTTGCTGAGCCACCACAGCGCACTGCCGTCCGAGGCGAGAAGGTTGAAGCCGCTGTAGGCCGCCTTGCGTTCCGCCAGTTGCGCCACCTCCGTGCCGCCGAGGTACTGGGTGACCAGCGACCCTCGCGATTGCGCGGCACCCGGCTCAGTGCCGCCCCGGTAGTTGGTCACCGCCGCAAAGCGGCCATTACGCGAGACGCCCATCCAGGTGCCGCCGGCCTGCAGGTCGCGTCCCGCAAGGAGATCCGGCCGGTCTTCCCAGAATGCGGCGCGGGCAGCGGGCCGCGCATGGAATTCGTCGCGATTGGCGGCGACAGCGAGCGGGACAGCCGGGTGAACCTTCCACGCGATGAGGATCAGGCACATACGAAGCGCTCGACATGGCGCTCGAGCCCCAGGCCCGCGGCCTCGCGCTCGATGAGCGCCTCGAAGGCCGCGTCGTCTGCCACGTTCTCGTATACCTCCATGTAGGTATCGGGCTTGTCGCGCCTGCACATCCAGCGCCCGCGTACACCAGTGGCGCGCTCCACGGCGCCGAGCAGCCGCTCGATGTCAGCGCGCAAGCCGGGCAGGCGACCCGCCTCTACGCGGTAATAGATGTAATAGCTCGTCACGCCGTCGCGAGCAGGGCGGAAGAGCCTTTCATGCCGCGGAGGGCAGGGGCAGCAGTTCCAGTCGCGGTCCGTCCGGCGCGCCGAGGCACAGCGCGCTGCCCGACTCGAGCGAGCTGATCTGCACGACCGCGAGAAGCTCGCTGCCGCCCTCCGGCAGCGGCGCGGCGTTGACCACCGAGCCGCTTGCCTGCCCAGGCGCGTCCGCGGCGAACACGTCGACCGCGGGCGCCGCCGGCGCGGCGACCCGCGCGCGCACCATGCGCCGCTTGAGCACGCCGCGGTACTGCGTGCGCGCGACGACTTCCTGGCCCGGATAGCAGCCTTTCCTGAAGTCCACCGCGCCCAGCCGCTCGAGACTCACCATCTGTGGCACGAACAGGTCCTGCGTCGCCAGAACCACCATCGGCCAACCAGCGTGAATTTCCTCCAGGGTCCAGGCCTCGCTCCCTTCGCCCGTCAACGCGCCCAGGAATTGCTGTCTGCGGGCCGCCGGCACTGAGACCAGGAAGCGCTGCGCGGCGAGACGCACCACGACACCACCGTCCGCACCCTGCGCTACGCCAAGATCCGCGCCGGGGGCCCTCAGCCCCAGCGCGTCGAGCCGCTCGGCGGCGGACGGCCCCCAGATGCCAAGTTGCGTCCATTCGCTGCTGACGTCCGCCAGCTTCACCTTCGCTCGCAGGATGAACATCGCGAGGCGCTTTGCAACTGGTGCAGCGAGGTCACGCGCCAGCTGCAGCAGGAAGCCACTGCCGTGCGGGATGACAAGAAATGTCGCGAGCAGGCGGCCCTTGGCCGAGCACCATCCCGCGCGGCGTGCCGCGTCCGTGCCGAGCCCCGCGACATCGCTGGTCAGCTGCGCGTGCAGGAACGCGCGCGCCTCGTCGCCCGTGCACGACAGCAGGCCGTATTGCGCGAGCTCCACCGCAGAATGGGAAACCCTGGTGTCCATCGTAGAATGCCCGCGAAGATTCTATTCCGATTCCGTGGCGAAGATTCTCCGCAGGCTCGCCGTGCTCGCCGTCCTCGGGCTGCTCGCCGTGGCGGGCTATGGGGCGTGGTACGCAATGACGCCGGTCAGGGCCGCGGCGCTGCCCGTGGAGTTTGAGATTCCCGCGGGCATCGGCATGCGCGGCGCGGCGCGCCGGCTGGAGCAGGCTGGAATCGAAGTGGGGCGAAGACGGTTCGAGGCGCTCGCGCGCCTGCTCGGCATCACGCTGGACATCAAGGCGGGCTACTACCGGATTGCCGCACCGATGTCGCCTCGCGAGATCCTGGAAAAGCTCGAGCGGGGCGACGTCGTGCAGTCCGAGGTGGTCCTCGTGGAAGGGTGGACGTTCGCGCAGTTCCGCGCGGCGCTGGAAGGCAGCTATGCGCTCCGGCACGACAGCCGCGGGCTCTCGGAAGGCGAGGTCCTCGCGCGCGTCGGTGCCACCGAGCGCCATCCCGAGGGGCTGTTCTTCCCGGACACCTACCTGTTCGCGCGCGGATCGAGTGACCTCGCGGTCCTGCGGCGCGCCTATCTCGTCATGCAGGAGCACCTCGCGAGGGAATGGGCGCGGCGCAAGACGGATACGCCCTACAAGACACCCTACGAGGCGCTGATCATGGCCTCGATCGTGGAAAAAGAGACGGGCAGGGAAGCGGAGCGCGAGGTGATTGCCGGTGTCCTCGTGAATCGGCTGCGCGCCCGCATGGCGCTGCAAGTCGATCCTGCGGTGATCTACGGGCTGGGCGAGAGCTTCGACGGTAACCTGAAGAAAGTG
>DASTHP010000172.1:0-20235 GCA_035718125.1 Burkholderiales bacterium
GCAAGCGCCAGATCCTGGCGCGCCTGCTGCGCAACCTGAAGGGGATCTACCGGGAAACGGACCAGCCCGAGCGCCTGCTCGAAGTCCTCAACCGCATGCTGGTGGTGACGCCCGAGGCGCACGGCGAGCTGCGCGAGCGCGGCCTGCTGTACCAGCGGCTGGAGTGCTACCGGGCGGCGCTCAAGGACCTTACGGACTACTCCGCCGCGCTCGAGCCCGACGCTGCGGACGTCGAGGAGGTGCGCGCGCGCGTGCTCGAGCTGAGCGCGATCTGTGCGCGCCTCAATTGATCGCGATCTGTGCGCGCCTCAATTGATCGCGATCTGCGCGCGCCTCAATGGACCGCGACCTGCGAGCGGCTGGACTGGGCGCTCAGGCCGCTGCGGTGCGCTCGACGATGCCGGCGGCGGCGCGCATTTCGCGCGCGCGCTTTTGCACCGCGGCGTGCAGCGCCGGCTTGTAGCCGAGCGCGAAGAACACCTCCGCCGCGAGGAAGATCGGCGCGACGAAGATCTGGAAGAAGTTGTCCACCAGCGCGGGCTTGCGGCCCTCGAACGCGTGGCCGATCAGCTGGATCACCCAGCCGCCGCCGAAAAACACCAGGAACCAGATGGCGCCGACGCCGATCGGCTGCACCGAGACCAATTCGGCGAGGTAAAGGAGCAGGGCGTTGACCACCAGCATCGCCGCCGCCAGCGGCACGTCGAGCAGGAAGTACCAGGCCAGCACCACCGCGGCGAGCAGCATTGCGGCGGTGAGCGTCACGCCGGCGATCTCGATGCGCGCCCAGCCCAGCGCGATGAACAGGCCGAAAATGATCATCGGCACGCCGACGAAGTGCGTTGCTTTATTGCGCGCGTCCTGGTGGTAGGCCGCGTAAAAGCTCATCTGCTGCTCGAGAGTCTGCATGGTCGCCTCCCTGAAAGCCGCTATAATTCAGCATTTTACACGCGCGGATGCGGGTCACGCACGGGTCCATTGCGCCGGGGGCTGGCCCCCAGGCGCTCACCATAGGCAACTTCGACGGCGTGCACCGCGGTCATCAGGCGATGCTCGAGCGCACGGTGGCGCGCGCGCGCGCGCTGAAGCTGCCCGCTTGCGTCCTGACCTTCGAGCCGCATCCCCGCGAATTCTTCACGCCGGCGACGGCGCCCACGCGCCTGACACGCTTGCGCGACAAGCTCGAGCTGATGGCGGCGGCGGGCGTAGGGCGCGTGCATGTCGCGCGCTTCGATGCGCGGCTCGCGGCGCTCGCCGCAGAGCGCTTCGTCGAGGAGGTGGTGGTGCGCGGATTGCGTGCCGCGTGGCTGCTGGTGGGCCGCGATTTCCGCTTCGGCGCCAGGCGCAGCGGCGATTTCACGCTGCTCGAGCAATTGGCCGGGCGCCACGGCTACGAGCTGGAGGCGATGCCGGAGGTGGCCCTGCAGGGCGAGCGGGTGTCGAGTTCCGCGGTGCGCGCGGCGCTGGCTGCGGGCGATCTCGCGGCGGCCGAGCGGCTGCTCGGCAGGCCCTACACCATGAGCGGGCGCGTCGCGCATGGCGAGAAGCTTGGGCGCGAGCTCGGGTTTCCGACGGCCAACCTGGTGCTGCGCCGGCAGCCGCCGCTCAAGGGTATCTTCGTGGTCGAGTGCAGGATCGAGGGCGAGGCGCGCTGGCGTCCGGGTGTGGCGAGCGTGGGGCGGCGCCCGACCGTGAACCCGAGCGCCGTGCCGCTGCTGGAGGTGCATCTGCTCGATTATTCGGCAGAGCTCTATCAGCGCCATTTGCAGGTGCGGTTTCTCGAGAAGCTGCGCGAGGAGCAGAAGTACGATGGCGTGCCGGCGCTGCGTGCCGCGATCGCGCGCGACGCGGCGCAGGCCAGAAACCATTTTGCGAAGAAGACGAATGCCTGACTACAAGAAGACGCTGAACCTCCCGGACACGCCGTTCCCGATGCGCGGCGACCTCGCCAAGCGCGAGCCGCAATGGGTCAAGCAATGGCAGGAAAAGGGCGTTTACCGGCGGCTGCGCCAGGTGGCGGCGTCGCGGCCCAAGAAGTTCGTGCTGCACGACGGCCCGCCCTATGCCAATGGCGATATCCACATCGGCACCGCCGTGAACAAAATCCTCAAGGACATGGTGGTCAAGTCCAAGTCGCTTGCTGGCTTTGACGCGCCCTACGTGCCGGGCTGGGATTGCCACGGCATGCCGATCGAGGTGCAGATCGAAAAGCAGCATGGCCGCAACCTGCCCACCGCGGAGACGCTGCGGCTGTGCCGCGCCTACGCCGCCGAGCAGATCGAGCGCCAGAAGGCGGATTTCCGCCGCCTCGGGGTGCTCGGCGACTGGGACAACCCCTACCAGACGATGGCGCCGCGCAACGAAGCCGACGAGATGCGCGTGCTGGGGCGGCTGCTGGCGAAGGGCTACGTCTACCGCGGGCTGAAACCGGTCAACTGGTGCTTCGATTGCGGCTCCGCTCTCGCCGAGGCCGAAGTCGAGTACGAGGACCGCAAGGACCCGGCAATCGACGTGGCATTCGCGTTCGTCGATCCCGGCAGCATCGCGCGTGCGTTCGGCCTCGCGCAACTGCCGCAGAAGCCCGGTTACGCGGTGATCTGGACCACCACGCCCTGGACGCTGCCGGGCAACCAGGCGCTGAACGTCCACCCGGAGTTCACCTACAACCTGGTCGACACGGAGAAGGGCCTGCTGATCCTCGCCGCCGATTTGCAGGCGGCTTGCCTCGCGCGCTACAAGCTCACGGGCAGCACGCTCGCTTCGTGCGCGGGCAAGGCGCTCGAGAACCTGCGCTTCCGCCATCCGTTCTACGACCGCGAGGCGCCGGTCTATCTCGGCGAGTACGTCACGCTGGACACCGGCACGGGCATCGTGCATTCGGCGCCCGCGTACGGCGTCGAGGACTTCGACTCCTGCCGCCGCTACGGCATGAAGGATGCGGAGATCCTCACGCCAGTGATGGGCGACGGCAAGTTCGCGCCCTCGCTTCCGCTTTTCGGCGGCGAGTCGATCTGGGAGGCCAACGGCAAGATCGTGAAGACCCTCGCCGAGCGCGGGATGCTGCTCGCCAAGGAGAACTACACGCACAGCTACATGCACTGCTGGCGCCACAAGACGCCGGTGATCCTGCGCGCCACCACGCAGTGGTTTGCGGGGATGGAAGCCGTGCCGGGCTACAAGGGCGTGAAGCCCCAGGAGACGCTGCGCGCCACCGCGCTGCGCGGCGTCGAGGCAACGCAATTCTTTCCCGGCTGGGGCCAGGCGCGGCTGCACGGCATGATCGCCAACCGCCCGGACTGGACGCTGTCGCGCCAGCGGCAATGGGGCACGCCGATGCCCTTCTTCCTGCACCGCGAGACCGGCGAGCCGCATCCGCGCACCCTCGATCTGCTGGAGGAAGTCGCCAAGCGCGTGGAAAAAGGCGGCATCGAGGCCTGGCATGCGCTGACGCTCGAGGAGCTGCTCGGCGCGGACGCCGCGCACTACGAGAAGGGCCGCGACACGCTCGATGTCTGGTTCGACTCGGGCTCGACGCACCAGACCGTGCTGCGCGGCTCGCACGCGGACCTGGGCTTTCCCGCGGACATGTACCTCGAGGGCTCCGACCAGCACCGCGGCTGGTTCCACAGCTCGCTGCTGGTGTCGTGCATGCTCAACGGCATGCCGCCGTACCGGTCGCTGCTCACCCACGGCTTCGTGGTGGACGGCGAGGGCCGCAAGATGTCGAAGTCCAAGGGCAACACGGTGGCGCCGCAGGAAGTGTCGAATACGCTCGGCGCCGAGATCCTGCGGCTGTGGGTCGCCTCCACGGACTACTCGGGCGAGCTCTCGATCTCCAGCGAGATCCTCAAGCGCGTGGTGGAGAGCTACCGGCGCATCCGCAACACCCTGCGCTTCCTGCTCGCGAACATCTCCGATTTCGACGCCGCGCGCGACGCCGTGCCCGCGGCACAGATGGTGGAGATCGACCGCTACGCGCTCGCGCTTGCCGCGCGCCTGCAGGGGGCGGTCGCGGCGGACTACGAGGCCTACCAGTTCCACCTCGTCGCGCAGAAGCTGCTTACCTTCTGCTCCGAGGAGCTCGGTGCGTTCTATCTCGACATCCTCAAGGACCGGCTCTACACCTGCGCGGCAAAGTCGGTCGCGCGCCGCTCGGCGCAGACCGCGCTCTGGCATCTCGCGCAGTGCCTGGTGCGCCTGATGGCGCCGATCCTAAGCTTTACGGCCGAGGAGGCGTGGCAGGTCATGACTGGCGACGAAGCGCGCAGCGTCTTCGAGGAGATCTATCACCCGTTGCCGGATCACGGCCTGGCGCCGGCCGCGCTCGAGGACTGGCAGGAGATTCGCCGCGTCCGCGAGATCGTCGCGAAGAAGGTCGAGGAAAAGCGGGAAGCAAAGCAGGTCGGCTCCTCGCTTGCGGCGGAGCTCGACGTGCATGCCGGCGGCCGTACCTACGATGCCCTGGCGCGACTCGGCGATGATCTGCGCTTCGTGCTCATCGCTTCGCGCGCGACGGCGCATCGCGCCGACGGCGCCGAGGTCACGGTGCTCGTGACGCCGAGCGCACACGCCAAGTGCGAGCGCTGCTGGCACTACCGAGCGGAGGTCAACGCTGACGGCCTGTGCGACCGCTGCGAGACCAACCTGCGCGGCGCAGGCGAGAAGCGCGTGCATGCCTAGGGCAGCGCAGGTACGAGCGGCCGATGCAAAGCCTGGCTAGAGCGGCGCCCTGGTTCCTCGCCGCCGCGATCGTGGTGGTGGCCGACCGGCTGACGAAGTGGGCTGCGCTGGCCTGGCTGCGGCCGGGTGAGGGGCTGGAGGTCACCGGATTCTTCAACCTGGTGCTGGTGTTCAATCGCGGCGCGGCCTTCAGCTTTCTCGCCAACCAGCCCGGCTGGCAGACCCCGTTCTTCGTCGCCGTGGCGCTCCTTGCATCGGGGATCGTGAGCTGGATGCTGTGGCGCGACCCCGCGCGGCGGCTGCTGTGCTCGGGCCTGGCGCTGATCCTCGGCGGCGCGCTGGGCAACCTGTGGGACCGCCTCGCCTACGGCCACGTCGTGGATTTCCTCGATTTCCATGCCATGGGCTGGCACTGGCCGGCGTTCAACGTCGCGGATTCCGCGATCAGCGTGGGCGCGGCGATCCTGATCGCCGAGAGCTTCCTGCAGCGCGAGACGCCGCGCGGGCGCGGCGCGGACGCGGACTAGAATGGGCGGCATGGAAGTCCTGCTCGCCAACCCGCGCGGCTTCTGCGCCGGCGTGGAGCGCGCCATCGAGATCGTGGAGCGCGCGCTGGAGCAATACGGCGCGCCGATCTACGTGCGCCACGAGATCGTCCACAACAAGACCGTGGTCGAGGACCTGCGCCGCAAGGGCGCGGTCTTCGTCGAGGAGCTCGACGAGGTGCCCACCGGCGCCACGGTGATCTTCAGCGCCCACGGCGTCGCGCAGGCGGTGCGCGAGGACGCCGCGGCGCGCGGCCTCAAGGTGTTCGACGCCACCTGTCCGCTGGTCACCAAGGTGCACGTCGAGGTCACCCGGATGCTGCGCGAGGGCTACGAGATCGTGATGATCGGCCACCGCGGGCACCCTGAAGCCGAGGGCACCATGGGCCAGGCCGCGGCAGGCATGCACCTGGTGGAAACGGTCGACGATGTGGCGAGCCTTCAGGTGCGCGACGGCGCGCGGCTCGCCTACGTCACGCAGACCACGCTGTCGGTGGATGACGCGCGCACCATCGTTGCCGCGCTGAAGGCGCGTTTTCCGGCGATCCGCGGCCCGAAGAAGGACGACATCTGCTATGCGACGCAGAACCGGCAGGACGCGGTCAAGTTCCTGACGCCGCGCTGCGAAGTGGTGATCGTGGTGGGCTCGCCCAACAGCTCCAACTCCAACCGCTTGCGCGAGGTGGCCGAGAACATGGGCGCCCAGGCCTACATGGTGGACAGCGCCGCGGACCTGCGCCCGGAATGGGTGGCAGGCAAGCTCCGGGTGGGTGTCACGGCCGGGGCATCCGCACCGGAAGTGCTGGTGGATCAGCTCGTCGCGCGCCTCAAGGAACTGGGCGCCGGCAGCGTCCAGCAGCTCGAGGGGATCACCGAGCACGTGGTGTTCACGCTGCCGCGTGCGCTCGCGCGCCAGCGCTAGGCGCCTGGCGTCAGGAGCGGGCGGCGCGGAGCGCGCGCTTCAGCAGGCCTTGCCGGTTCTTTGCCAGCTGCCTTGCGCGGTGCAACGCACGACGTGGCCCGCGTCGCAGCGCGTCGTGCCTTGCGGCACCTGACGGCCTTCCAGCGGGCACGTCGCGTCCCCCCGGGCTTGCGCGAGGATCAGGCTGGTCGCAGGTAGTTGCGCGGTGCGCTCCTGCGGGGCGCGCGCCTGCGACGGCAGCGCCAGCATGGCGGCGAGGAGTGCCGCGATCGTCACGATCTGGGTCTTCATGATTTCTCCTGTGCGGAAGCGCTGCGCCGGCGCGGTGCCTGCCGCGGCGGCTGGAAAAGCGGAACGTCCTGCTGGCGCAGGCCGGTGCTGGCGGACGGGGCCTCGCCGAACTTGAGCTCGAGCGTCAATGCGCTCTTGACCGCCACGCCGCCCTTGCGGCCAGGGCTGAAGCGTGCCGGCGTGAAAGCCTCGACCGCGGCGAGCTCGAAGGCCCCCGGGGGATCTGCGCGCACCACCAATGCCTTGTCCACTGCTCCTGTTTCGCCGATCAGGAGGCGCAGCACCACGCGGCCGGCGGGGGCGTTCGCATCCAGCGGAAACGCCGGCTCCACGTGGCTGCGGATCTGCGGGCGCTCGTCGAGCTCGTCTGCAGGCAGATACCTCGGCGCTGCAATCACGCCGGGTAGAGCAGACGCGGCGTAGCTTGCGCTGGAGCCGGACTGCCTGGCGTGGCCGGGCGTCGCCGGCGGCGCCAGTGCTGGGGCGGGCTGCGGTGCACGATCCAACAGGCGCGCGCGCAGAGCACCTGTGCCCCATTGCGCCCACTCCTGCGCCGGCCGTTCCCCGCCGACCGGCAACCGTTCGGCGAGCGTGAGCGCGGCGCCGTGCAGCAGCAGCGACGCGCCCAACGCGAGCGGCACGTGCGCGTCGAGCATCACTCGACGGTCAGCTCGCGCCACGACACGCGCCGCGCCTGGAACTCGACTTGGCTGATCGGCGTGTCCTGCGACAGCTGCTGGTTGGCTGCCGTGGTCGCGATGGTGATGACCTTGCCGCCGGGCAGCATGATCACGTTGATGCCCACCGTGAGCGAGCTGCCGATGGCCTGGCTCGCCATGTTGCCGGTCGCGCCCGGCACGAACGAGCCGGTCTGGTAGTCCAGGAAGTTGAGGTACGAAATGCCGCCCGCCGTGCAGGAGTCCAGCGAGGGCACGTTGGTCGCCACCACGAACGTACCCAGCTGCAGCTGCGGGTCGACGTTGGCGCGCTCGCCACTGTCGGGCAGGTCCAGGCGCCAGCCGAAGTCCGTGGTCCACACCGGCGCGGTGGCAGGCGCGATGGTACGCGTGCCCGGCAGCGTGCCGACCTGGAACTGGCGTTCGATCACGCTGGCGCCGCGCACGTCCGCGATCACCGGGCCCGGGTTGACGGTGGGCACGTCGCGCAGCGCATAGATGGTCTGCGTGGTGAACGGCCCGGTCTTGTCCGTCGTCTCCAGGAACTTGCCGGTCGCGAACATGACGATCCGCTGCTTGGGCGCAGTCTGGGATTCGCCAAGCTCCGGCTTCACGGTGATCGGCTGGCGGTTTCCGAGTGCGTCCTTGGCGACCGCCACCAGAGAGGCCGTCAGGTAATTGGCGTTGGCGCCGCTGTCATAGTCGGTGTCGAAACGCCACAGGTTGCCCTCCAGGTCGCCGCCGTAGACCGCGAGCACGGTGTTGTCCACCTGGCTGTTGGTCGACCAGCCGTTGATGCGCGCGAGGCCGCTCGGCGAAGCCGCCGTACCCGCGCCGGTCGCCAGGCGGTGCATGATCTGCCCGGTGGTCGCGTCGAGGATATACAGGTAGCCACCACCGTTGCCGTTGCCGTGCGTGGAGCCGTTGTTGTAGCCCGAAGTCACCATGACGACCCACTTGCCGTTCAGCTTGGTGATGATCGGGTTGCCGTACGAGAGGCCAACGTGGCAGTCGCCGAAGAACGGACCGCCCACCGGCACGCCTTTCGCGCCGGTCGCCACGCAGGTCGCCGTGTAACCGAATTCCCACATGACCTTGACGCCGGCCACCGAGGGGTTGGTGATGTCCAGGGCGTAGTAGCCGCGGCCGCCGTCATTGAGGCCCGCGACCAGGATCGTGCGCCAGTCGTCGATCCCCGCGCACGGCGTCGTGAGGCAGATGTCGCCGATGGTCGGCGAGCCGTCCGTGAAGTACTGGTGGACGTACGGCTCGCTCGCCAGGTTGTGGATGCGCGGCAGCACGAGGCCCGGGATGTAGGCCCAGCGCTCGACGCCGTTGCCGGCGTTGTTGCCGGTGAACGTGTCGTCGGCCGTGGTCGACGTGCCGATGCCGCCGGTCTGGAAGTACGCGTCGTTGTTCACGTCGGTCTCGAAGGCGTGCAGCATGCCGTCGTTCGCCGCGGCGAACACCGTGCCCAGCCTCGGCTTACTCGCGTCGGGGAAACGCGCCACCGGGCAGCCGGTGCCTACGCCTTCCGTGCACGCCTTGAAGGCAAAGTAGCCCGTGTCGCTGTAGGAGAAGGGCGACTTGCGCACGTAGGCGGGCTGCGCGTTGACGATATCGCCCAGCAAGCTGGTGCGCGCCCGGAAAAGGTCCGCCGCACCACGCGGGATCGCCCCGGTGTTGTAGTTGGCGATATCGCCACGCAGGTAGTTGATCAGCTGCTGCGGCGTGGCGATGGTCGTCCAGTCCGGCTCCTGCGGCAGCGCGATGATGCTTGGGTCGAAGTCGTTGGCTTCGGCTGCGGTAAGTCCGGCACCGTCATTGCACCACGCGCCGCCGACGTCGGAGGCGTGGCAGAAGTGCTTCATGCGATTGCCAGCGGTATCGCCTCCGTCGTAGGTGAAGATCTGCCGGTCGGTGTGGAGGCGCGTGTCCAATAGTTCCGCCGCCGACCAGAGCTGGGTCGCGGACACGGCGCCCGAGGACAGGTCGATGGTGCGTGCCTTCAGGTCGCCGATCCAGTCCACGGTCTGGTACTGCGCCGTGAAGGCGAAGTTGTCGCCCGCTACCGGCTGCAGGTTCGAGGTCGCTGCCGCTGCGCCGGCGCCGACGCGCGCCTGCAGCTGCTCCAGGGTCTCCGAAAGTCCGCTTGCGACCTGGTCGGGATTCTTGGCGCTGAAGAACACGCCGCGACCGTTGACCGCCGCGTGCCACAGGTCGTCCAACGCGGTGGGCTGCTCGGCCGACGGCACGGGCCACTTCTTCGTGCCCTGCTTGATGTCGAAGAAGTCGCCGCTTCCCGCCGTCTCGTAATCCGGGCGGAACGTAAGCTCGCCGTCCAGGCCCAGGCCGATGGTGAACGTCACCATGTGCTGGTGGCCGGCCGTGTCCTTGTTGGTGGTCGGCACGGTGTCGGCCAGCAGCGGCCGCAGGTCGGTCTTGTAGTAGTAAAGCGCGACGTCCGACAGGGTGTTGGAGGCGACCGGCGTGCCGCCGTCGTACACGCCCTGCGACTGCAGGGAATAGGGCGGGGTGTCGGTGTTGTCCTGGTTGCCGATCGAGGTCGAGTTGTTGGTTTGCCGGCCGACGTTGCCGTTCCAGTAGCCGTCCGAAGACAGGATGGCGAAGTTGGGCTGGCACGAGGCGGTTACCGGGTCATCGTTGGCGGCCGTTAGTCCGCCAGTCAGACCGCTGCCGTAGCTGCCGGCGTAGATCAGGCCGACGCGCGAGAGCGCTTCGCGCAGCGGCGTGAAGCCGCCGGTGCTCTGCGAATACAGCTTCGCGTACCAGGCCGCCTTGTGGGTGGCGTCGAAGTTCGCGATCTTCAGGTACTTCGCCGCCACCACGTTGGAGCCCATGGCCGTGGTCTGGCAGTCGTTGCCCGACACCGGGCAGATGGTGATGAAGCCGACACGGAAGCCTTCGTTCAGGTTGGCGAACGCGCGCCCGGCCGCCGCCTTCATCATGTGCATGCGCGTGCGGTGGTAGGCGTACCAGTTGGCAAAGTTGGTCATCTCCTCCTGGTAGGTGCAGGTGGCGCCCGCGCAGTCGGTGCGCCCCACGCCTTTCACGTAGGAATCGATCGAGGGCACGATCTCCGTGCGCGTGAACTGGCCCACGCCGATGCGTACGCGGCCCGAGAACGCCACCGCGCCGCCCGACATGGATTGCGTCGAGGTGACGATCATCGTGCTCGACACGCCGGCGATCGCGTTGGAGGGTGCGCTCGCGCTGCAGCCGGAATTGCCCATGTTGCACAGCGAGGTGGACAAGGTGGAGGCCCCGGAGCTCAGGGTCCTCACCACCACCCAGCCGTTCGGAATGTTGCCGAGTCCGACCGGCGCGCGGATATTCAACGAATACGTGCCGTTCGTGGTTGCCGTGTAGGGCCCCATGCCGCCCGGCGGGTTTGCCGCGCAGGCGTTGATGGCGGCGAGCAGGGCGTTTCGCGTCGCCTCGCGCCGCGAGTTGCTGTTGGAACCGGTTGGCGCACGCACGCGGCTCAACGCACCGCTCGTGCCGCCCCCGGCCGACCAGGAGGCCGAGTTGCCGCTCACCGAGAAGGTCTGCGTCGACGCCGGGGCGCAAGACAGCAGCTGCTGGCCATTGACGGTGACGGAGGTGATGTACTCGCCGTTGCCTGCCGTGCTGATGGTGATGATGCCGGTCGCGGCAGTGGTGCCGATCGTGCTGGAGTTCACCGTGATCGCCTTGCCGTTCTCGGCCGTACCGGTGGCAACGGACGAGACGACGACGTTGCTGCCGCTTTGCGCGGCGACGTAAGTCCCGCTCGCCGGGCCTGCGTTGATCGCCGTCGTGATCATCGAGGCGACCGCGGTGGTCGAGGTGCCGCCCGCAATCGCGATCGGGCCGCCGATGGCGGCTGTCGCGCCGATGGTGATGCTGTTGATGCTGCCGCCCGCCGCATTGATCGACGTCACGCGAATGTTGCCCTCGGACACGCGCGCCGGCACCGTGCCGACCACGGTCGTGCCGATGTGCTTGGCGTGAATATACGGGCTGATCTTCTTGCGCTGGCAGTTCGTCATCGTGGTGTTGTTGGTGCACCAGCGCACGCCGAAGTGGACGTGAGCCGCCGTCACCGCCGCACCTGCCGCGCAATTGGTGAGTTCCACGTCGGTGCAGAACTCCGGCGCGGGGTACACGTGAGTGCCCGGGACCACGCTGGAGCCGCTCACGCAGTTGGTGCGCGCCGCGTCCGTGCAGAACTGCCGCGTCTGCATGCGGTAGTAGTACGGCGACACCGAGATGTACTTCGGATTGCCGCTGGTGTCGTTGCCGTAGGGGAACGCCGCATCCGGATAGTTGTAGCCCGAGTTCTGGCGGCAGGTACCGCCCGCAGCGTTGTCGGACTGGTTCGCGCACCAGACGCGATCCTGGTAGCCGGTGACGATGTTCGTCGTGCTCGTGTTCAGGTACGGATCGGTGCGCACCGCCGTCCAGCTGGTGGTGGTGGCCGCATCCTGCGCCGGCATCTCGCTGCCGTCATCGTTCAGCGCCGGACGGTAGCGCAGGTCCGGGTTGTAGTAGATCGTATTGAAGTCGGGGCTGTTGAAGGGCGGATCGCCGAAAATGCAGGCGTTCGGGTTGCCGTTGATCGTGCCGCCGCCGCTGCCGTCGCCGTCATCTCCGGTGTCGAAGCAACCCGCCGTCACGGGCGGCGTGGCGCCCGTATTGTGGCTGTCGTTCACGAAGTCGGGCATGTAGTCCGAGCCCATACTGCCCGAGCCGTCGAGGATGAACATGACATTGGGCTTGATCGAGCTCGCCCCGGTGCCGAGCGGATCGGTCGAGATGTTGAGCTCGCCCGCGGTTGCCGCCAGCGGCATGCTGCCGGCCAGCGCGAGCGAGAAGGCGAGGACGAGTTTCCGGTTGCGGATCTTCATGTGAGTCTCCAGGGGCGCCCCGTGGTTATCGCAGGACGGCCTGCACGTAGCTCAAGGTGTTGCGCGGCCCGAGGATTCGGACCGTGACGCGGAAATAGACGGCGGTCGGCGCCGGCAGCGCGGCCGAGCCATAGGTGACGGTGCCTTTGGTGCTGCCTTCGGCCGTGCTGCTGCTCCCGGTGGCCGACGTCCGGACGCAGTTGGACAGAGCGGCGGTCGAGGGTCCCGGGGCGCCGCACATCCGGTGCACGACGTAGCGCACTTCATTGCCGGCGCTGTCGGTGCCGACGAGCAAGGAGTTGGCGGACCAGTCGAAGAGCGTGCCCACCCCGGCCCCATACAGATCCCAGCCCTGCTGCCAGGTGGCGTAGTACGCATCCGACGGCTTGTCCACGTCGAGGGCGCTCTGGCTGGCGACGACCGCGTTTTTCAGGTAGCTGCGCGCGACTTCCACGCCCCAGTCGCCCGCCGCCGTGGCACCTTGGCGGAAAGCGAGGTTGCCTGCCACCAGCAGGTTGGTGTCCACCGAGCGCATCAGGGCGATGCCGGTGAGCGACATGGCGACGAGCACGATGAGCGCGACGAAGAGGATCACCCCCCGCTGCGCGGTGCGAAAGGCTTGCGCGTGGCGGCTCATTCCGGCCTCCAGATCATGTTGCGCAGCGGCACGACCGTCTCGAAGACCCGGTACTTGTAGCAACTAGGCAGCGCGCCGGCCGCGTCGAAGGTGAGGAAAGCGCCGCCGGACCAGGTCGGCCGGTTGGCTGCGGTCGTCGCCTCGCAGGGGCCGCCCGCGGTGCTGGGCTTGTGGTAGTGGTTGTCGCGTGCGAGAACCGCCAGGCGCACGGCGATGACTTGCGTGATGTCGGTGGCGGTGAAGTTGGTGCCGGGCCCGGTGGCGGGAAGCACCTTGGTCCACACGTCCACGACGCTGTCGCCGTTGGTGTCCTTGCCGTACTGTGCCTGCAGGTCGACGATGCCGTCCATCAGGTCCTGGCTGGGAAGCCCTTCGGTCAGCAGCCGAAACTGGTCAGTGACCTGCAGCTTGCCGTAGTTGATGGTGTTCGTGGCGTCGTACTTGACGCCGAAGGTCTTCCACACCGGCCGCGGTCCGAGATTGAAAATGCGCGTCGAGTCCTTTGCCCAGGTGGGCAGCGTGCCGCCACCCGCCGGGTTCCACACGCTCGCGTCGTGCTTCAAGGTCTCCGCCACCACGCTCGTGATCTGGTACATGGCGCAGGTGGTGCCGTTCTGCAGAACCACCAGGTTGCCCGTCTCGAACCCCGCCGTGCCGTCCGCCTTGATGTCAGCGCCGGGGGTGATCATGTTGTCGATCAGCATGGTCGAGAGCGCGCGCTCGTTGTCGGAGCCATAGAAGACGCTGAGCGTGTCGGGCCCATTGCCCCCCGGGCCGGTGAAGCCGGTGATGATGAACGGATACAGCGACAGCGACTCGCGCGCGTTGGTGATCGACGCGTTGGGCGGGAACGAGTACTTGGTATCGTAGTAGTACTGGACGGCGCTGCAGCCGGCGTTGGTGATCGAGTCGCAATTGCACTGGAACGCGTAGCTGGTGTTCAGGCCGTAGCCTGCCTGGCGGATGTCGCGCTCGAGCGCGTACAGCGCGATGGCGCCGTTGGTCTGCGCGCCGCCGGCTGCGGTGGTAGCGCGTTTGTGCTGCTCGTTGGTGAGGTAGATGTGCGTGATGATGACGATGCCGATCAGGCCGATGGCCGCGCCGACCATCAGCTCGATGAGGCTCATGCCGGCCTCGCGGCGGGAATGGTTGAGTGTTTTCATTGGCGGGACACGTAGCCGACGATTGCGAACCTGCGTTCTTCGGTCTCCCCCGGCTGCTGCCAGCGGATCGTGACCGTCACGCGGCTGGGCGGGTCGCTGTCACCCACGTAGGTGGGGCCCGCGACGATGTCGATCTCGGGCACCCGCTGCGCGCTCGCGATGTTGACGCCGGGCAGCAGCGCCTCGACCTGGTTGCGCCAGGCGGTGCGCGGCGCGTATGTGCCGGTATTGGTGTCGTCGTAGAAGACGACGTTGCCCATGTCCAGCCGGATCTGGCTGAGAATGCTGCTGGCGAGGTAGGCTGCCTCGGTGCGGTAGCGTGCGTCGATGGTGTTCTTCACGGCCACCGACTGCATGCCGATCAGCGCGAGGATGCCGATGGAGAAGATCAGGATGCCGAGCAGCGCCTCGATCAGCACCACGCCGTCCTGCCTCGCCGGGAATTGGATGCGCTTCACGCGTTTCTCCTCAGCACGCACGCGGGTCGGTGGCGTCGGTCACCGCCGGGTCGCACATGCGCACCGATCCGCTCGAGCTGACGACGACGCGCAGGCAGCGCATCGGACCCGCCGCGCTCTGGCAGGCGCCGCCGCCGGGATTGCTGAGATCGATGGTCATGGGGTTGTTGCCGACCAAGCTGCTGGCGGAGCCCAGGCCGTTGAACGTCACGCTAGCCGCCGACGCCGCGAGTACCACGTTCGGCGAGCCTTCCTGGTTGCTGCGCTTTTGCACGATGAACGGGTCGACCGTGTCCGACGGATCCACGCCGCAGTTGGCGCTGGGATCGGCGAGGCTTACGATCCAGTTCGGGCCGGCCGCAGCGAGATTGCAGCCCGCGTCCAGCGTGTCCACCAGGCTGAAGCGCACCACGCGGTTGCGCCGCAGCGCTTCCGCGCGCGCCAGCTGAAGCCCCGAGATCGTCGCCTCCGCGCCACTGCGGATCTGCGTGTTCTGCAGCCACGCGGAAAGGTTCGGCAGGCCGAGCATCAGCACCAGGCCGAGCACCGCCACGACGACGAGCAGCTCGATGAGGGAAAAGCCCCGCAGGCGGGGCTGCGCAAGCTTCAGCATTGGGAAGGCTTCTTGCGGACCCAGCAGGTACCGGAGCTGGCGTAGCCCTTACTCGCCATCGGCGTAGAGCCCGTCACGACGGTGGTCTTGGTATTGGAGGTGTTGACAGTGAAGGCGATGCCGGACAGCCCTTCGCCGGACTTGCCGGTGGCCGTCAGCAGATACTCTTGGTCGCCGGCCGCATTGGGGTTGGACGATGCACACGTAAAGTCGAAGTACTTGGTGCCCTGCGTGGTCGGGGTATTGCCGCCCGGAATGCCGCAGGTGCCGCCGCCGGCGTTGGTGCTGTAGCGCCGGTTGTCGAGGTAGAACTGCTCCATCTTCACCCGCAGGTCGCTCAAATGCGCTTTGGCTTCGGCCAGCTTGCTGCGGGTGACATAGTCGGTGTACGCAGGCAGCGCGATCGCGGACAGCACCGCGATGACCGCGACGACAATCATCAGCTCGATAAGGGTGAAACCCTGCAGGCGACGCATGCGGCCTCCTTTGCTTGATGTGAATGCTAGGGGGGCGCGCCGAGTGCCGCAAAGCGTGGCGACCAACGGGCAACAGCGCGGTACGAGCGGCGCGGTGCGGCGCAGTATAATCACAATAAGTCACACCGCTGGTGTAGCTCAGTTGGTAGAGCAACTGATTCGTAATCAGTAGGTCGCCCGTTCGAGTCGGGCCACCAGCACCGTCAAAAACTGCAAGGGTCGATGAGCGCGCGCATCCTGGTCGTGGAAGACGACGCAAGCCTCCGGGATCTGCTGCGGCTGCATCTGTCGTCCGCGGGCTACGAGGTGCAGGTCGCCGAGGACGGCATCGCGGCGGGCTACAAGGTGCTCAAGTCGCCGCCGGATCTGATCATCACCGACGTGAACATGCCGAACATGGACGGCTTCGAGTTCGTGGCGGCGCTGAAGGCGGACAAGTCGCTGCCGCCGATCCCGGTGATCTTCCTCACTTCGATGGAGGAGGGCGACCAGCGCGGGCGCGAGCTGGGCGCGGTGGGCTACATCACCAAGCCGGTGCGCGCCGACCGCCTGCTGGCGCTGGTGGCGCAGCACGTGCCCGGCGGCGCCATCCCGATCGGCTAGCTGCTTACTTTCTTGCGGCGCACTCGTGCAGCGTCGCGCCTTCGAAGTCGCGCGCGATCTCCTGCAGCCGCGCGTTGAGCGCGGCATCGACGCTGCGCACCTGGAACCACACCCGCGCCACGCGCGTCTCGCGCCGCGCGACCTGCGCGCTTCGCACACCGCGCACGCGCAGCGCTTCCAGGCGCGCGCGCGCCGCTTCCTCGGTGCGGAATATGCCGAGCGACAGCGCCCAGCGCAGCTTGCCCTCTTCTTGCACCACGAAGTAGTCGTCCACGCCGAGCTTTTTCAGCTCGGCGGCCTTCTTCTGCGCGGCCGCGCGGCTGGGTTGCGGCGGGATGAACACCCACCAGGTGGCGGACTCCTCGCCGCGGAACTGGGCGAGGCGGGCGCCGAGCGCCAGCGGCTCGAGGCGCTGCTCGGCGCGCGGTGCGTCCTGCACGCTGAAGCCGCCCCACTCCACGCAGGCCAGCGGCGCAGGCTCCGGCGGCGTCGCAGGCTTGGCTGCGGCGGCAGCGGGCTCCGGCGCTTGCGGCGCAGCGGGCTTGCCTGACGCCGGGCCCGGCGCGGCAGGCGGCGGCGTGGCCGCGATCTGGGCCAGCTCCGACTCCGTGGCGATGCGCAGCTTGTCGGGCTCGAGCTGCTGCGCCATCGGCTGCGGATCGAGCGCCCGGTCCGGCGGTGCCATGAAGCGCAACCAGGCGAAGAACGCGAGGTTGGCGGCGAGCAGCAGGAGAAACAGGATTCTCACGACCAGGCGATCCGGGCGAGGCCTTCGAGCACCAGGTTCTCCACGTAGCGGCAGGGAATCCCGAGCTGCTCGATCAGGGCGGGGCCCGCGCCACCCGACACCAGGCATTGCGCGCCCTTGCCGGCGATGCGGTACATGCGTTCGACCGCACCCGCCTGCGCGTGGCGGCAGCCGCTCTCGATGGCATCCACCGTGTTGCGCGGCGTCTGGACGAAACGGCCTTCCTGCAGCGGCAGCCGGCCGGTGTGCTCGTGCAGCACGAATCGCATCAGGTCGACGCCCGGCAGGATCAGGCCGCCGAGGAACTCCCCTTGCGCCGACAGCAGGTCTGCCGTGGTCGCCGTGCCGGCATTCACCACCAGGCAGGCTCCCGCGTGCAGCGCGCGCGCGGCGACCAGCGCCGCCCAGCGGTCGGGGCCGAGCTGGTCGGGCTTCTCGTAGCGGCTCCTGACGCCGCAGCGCTCGCCCTCGCCACGCAGCCACAGCGGCTCGGCATCGAAGATGCTCGTCCAGTTGATGAGCAGCTGGTGCGCGCCTTCGCCTGCGACGTTCGAGATCACGATGCGCTCGGGGTTCTCGTGCGTCGCGGCGAAGGGATTGATGTCGTGGTTCGCCGCCGCGAATTCGATGAGCGACACGGTGGCGAGGCTCGACCAGCCGTGCCCGTCGTGCCAGCCCCACTTGACGCGCGAATTGCCGGCGTCGATGGCGAGGATCATGCGGCCGACACCACGCGGCCGTTGCGGACCGTGCGCAGTCCCCGGCGCGTGCGCAGCTGCAGGGCGCCGTCAGCCGCGACGCCCGCTGCCATGCCGGCCACCGTGCGCCCGTCATCCAGGCGCACGCGCAGGCGCTGGCCGGCGAACGCATCGAGTGCGGGCCAGTGGGCGCGGAAGGCCGCGAAACCGGTGGCGTCAAAGGCGCGCAGCGCCGCGAGCAGCTCGGCCCCGATCGCTGCGATGACGGCGTTGCGCGCGGGCAGCGGCCGCAGCAGGGACTCGAGCGCGGCCACGCGTCGCCGCAGGCGCGTGCCGAGCCCCGGCACCGCGCGGTAGTTCACGCCGATGCCGACGACTGCCAGGCACCCTTTGCCTTGCGCGCGCGTCTCGACCAGGATGCCGCCGAGCTTGGCGCCGCGTACCAGCAGGTCATTGGGCCAACGCAGTCCCACGTCCGCGGCCCCGAGCGCGCGCAACGCGCGCACCGCGGCGAGGCCGGCGACGATCGACAGTCCGGCGAGCTCGCGCACCGGGCGCGCGAGCGGCAGCGCGAGGGAGAACAGCACCCCGGCGCCGGCCGGGCTGTGCCAGCGCCGACCACGCCGGCCGCGGCCGGCGCTCTGCTCGTCGGCGGCAAGCAGCACGGCATGCCCGGCGGCGCGCGCCAGCAGCAGCGAATTGGTCGAAGTGCAGTGTCCGAGCACCTGCACCTCGACGCCGGGCACGCGAATCGCGTCCGCGTCGAGACGATCCATGGCGTTAGTTTACGGTGTGCTGGGCGCCAGGGCAGCGCTGAGCAGCTGGCGCCTAGGCCGCGCCGAAGGCGAAATCGCGCCCCGGCGCCGCCTCGAACAGGGCGCGGGTGTACTCGTGGCGCGGGGCGCCGAACACCTGCGCGGCGGGACCATACTCGACCACGCGACCCTGCGACATCACCGCCACGTGGTCGCACACCTGCGCGGCGACGCGCAGGTCGTGTGTGATGAACAGCATCGCGAGGTGCAGGCGCTCGCGGATCTCCTCCAGCAGCGCGAGCACCTGCGCCTGCACCGAGACGTCGAGCGCCGACACCGCCTCGTCGGCGACTAGCAGTTCGGGGTCCATGGCGAGCGCGCGCGCGATGCAGATGCGCTGGCGCTGGCCGCCGGAGAACTGGTGCGGGTAGCGCTCGAGCGAGTCCGGATCCATGCGCACCAGCTCCATGAGCTTGCGCGCGCGCTGCACCGCGGCCGCGCGCGCCGTGCCGTAGTTGAGCGGGCCCTCGATGATCGCTTCCAGCACCGTGCGCCGCGGGTTGAGCGAGCGGTAGGGATCCTGGAACACGATCTGCACGCGGCGCCGCAACGGCCGCAGCACGCGCGCGGGCATCGTGGCGATGTCCTCGCCGTCGAGCAGCACCTCGCCGCCGCTTGGGTCGATCAGGCGCACGATGCAGCGCGCCACGGTGGATTTGCCGGAGCCCGACTCGCCGACGATGCCCAGCGTCTGGCCCTTGCGCACTTCCAGGTTCACGTCCACCGCGGCGTGCACCTCGCGATGCCTGGAGAGCCAGCCGCGGTCGCGATAGGTCTTGGACAGCGCGCGCGTGGCGAGCACCACGGCGCCCGCCCCGTGCGCCGCGCGCGCGTGCGGCTTGAGCGTGGGCACCGAGCCGATGAGCATCTTCGTGTAGTCGTGCCGCGGGCGCTTGAGCACCTCGTCCTTCGCGCCGAGCTCGACCAGCTCGCCCAGGCGCAGCACGGCGACCCGGTGCGCGATCTCGGCCACCACGCCGAAGTCGTGCGTGATGAACAGCACCCCCGTGCCGTGGCGCGCCTGCAGGTCCTGGATCAGCTTCAGGATCTGCGCCTGCGTGGTGACGTCGAGCGCCGTGGTCGGCTCGTCCGCGATGAGCAGCGCCGGCTCCAGCACCAGCGCCATGGCGATCATGATGCGCTGGCGCTGCCCGCCGGAGAGCTGGTGCGGGTAGGACGCGATCATGCGCTCGGGATCGGGCAGGCGCACCTCGCGCACGACGTCGAGGATCTTGCGGCGGCGCTCCGCGGGCGAGAGCTGCGTGTGCTCGCACAGCACCTCGTCGAGCTGGGCGCCGCAGCTCATGACCGGATTGAGCGCGGTCATCGGCTCCTGGAACACCATCGACATGCGCGTGGCGCGCAGCTCGCGCAGGCGCTGCTGCGAGGCGTGCGTGATGTCCTCGCCCTGCAGCAGGATCGTGCCGCCCGTGACCGGCAGGCCCTTGGGCAACAACCCCATCACGCCCTGTGCGATCACCGACTTCCCGGAGCCGGACTCGCCCACCAGGCACACGATCTCGCCGCGGTCGACGCTGAAGCTCACGCGCGAGGCCGCATGCGCGCGGTCGCCATGGCGCGGCAGCGCGATCGTCAGATCCCGCACGTCGAGCACGTGGCCCGGAGACGAGGTCTGGTTCGCCGGGCTCACAGCCGCTTGGCCATCTTCGGGTCGAGCGTGTCGCGCAGGCCGTCGCCGAGGATGTTGACCGCCAGCACGGTCACGGCGAGGAACACGCCCGGGAAGAACAGGTTGTGCGGGTACGCCATGAACTGCACGCGACCCTCGGACATGATGTTGCCCCAGGTCGGGATGTCGGGCGGCAGTCCCACGCCGAGGAAGGACAAGATCGCTTCCACCAGGATGGCAGAGGCGCAGATGTAGGTGCCCTGCACGATGATCGGCGCGATGCAGTTCGGCAGGATGTGGCCGAACATGATCTTCAGCGTCGGCGTGCCGAGCGACACCGCGGCTTCGACGTAGGGTTCTTCGCGGATG